>QIAS01000313.1 GCA_003225615.1 Acidobacteriota bacterium
TCTTTGATTGGATTTGTATCGTCTTCCGCTCTGATTTACTCAACAGGGACTGGACTCCTCTTCTCGGGTTTTGATTTTAGGCGAAGGCGGGTCCAACTTTAAGTCTTCAATTCCAACATGGCCCATTAGTCACAAAATCGTGTAGTTACGAAGAAAAGGGACGTTCTTGCTCTGGGCGAATAAAAAGCGTGTGTCCCGCGCATCGATAACTAATGTGCTAAATCTGTGCTAGCCCCGTGCGGAAACTAAGGTTTTGAGCGGAATCAGCGATTGATTCTAAAGGTTTTACCTTTGCTTTCAACAGCCGGTCGCGTTGGATGTACACCCGCATTCCTGAGTGCACGCAGCGCAACGCTTCCTCTGGTGTGCGCAGCTTCTTTTTGTAGTCCATCTCCCAGGACATCTGCTCGTCTCCTCGTCCTACGACCCGACCCACTCAGAGCTTCCTATTTGGCTACGCTGCTTTCGGCGACCGGGTGCTGCGCGAGCACGCGTTCATGGCCAACCGCCCCGTAGTAGATGGCGCGGTCAAAAAATGCGTCGAGCAGTTGCAGCATTTCCAACTCCCCGAACACCTCCGCCGGACGATCCAGCACCGATTCTTTCTTGAGGTACTCCCAAAGATTTTCCTTGGTCAGAACGATCGCCCAGACAAGCTGGCTCTGCGAAACATGCTGCTGCGCGCGCTTGGCGCCGATTTCCAGGTAACGCTTCTCAATGTCGAATTCACTCTTGCCCAGCAGCCACTCCCCCAAGTGCCGGTAAATCTCATAGACGCGCTGCTTGAGTTCTTCGGGCGGCACGTTGCGATAGTCGGACACGACTTCGGAAGTTTGTACTTTCTGAAGAAGGCCGTTGGCCAGAGCATCAGAATGGGTTTCAATCAGACGGACGAGTCGGTACGCTAGCATCATGGCCGCCTCCTTTTAGCTTTCCCCAAGTTCCAGTTTCGGCCCCCTTGCCGGGATTAACCGTGACTGGCAGCACACGCGGTTGTGACATGCATCACAGGCATAAGTCCCAAAAGAGCAACTACTTAGGTTTCAGGCCTATTCCACAATGGGAACCGCAGCTTGCCAGTTCCCCGCCGCCAAAAATTCCACCGCCGCCGGCATCTTGGCTCCTGGGAGCTTCCAATTCCGTCCAGCCGGTGTTCAGGAGGTCGTATGACGAGCTCATGGCCTTGGCACCTCGAGCACGGCTACGACAGGAAGAAATCTTTCGCCAAAGCGGCCCAATCCTGGTCCGGAATCTGCGACGTCAGGTTGTCGATGGCTACGCCCCCGTCCTGCGCCAGGGATCCGAGCGCCATCGGCATCTTTCTCTGCAAGCGGCTGGCAGACTCTTCTGTCCACCAGCGTGCCAGCGCGCCACCCAGCAGGTTGCGGAAGTTGGTCTTGGCATCCGGCGACTGCACGGTCAGCAGCCAGCCTTCGCCGTAAGGATCCTTGCGCGCCAGCTCAGGGTTTCCTACCACCGCATCGTTGATGTCCGCCACGCTGCCCTCGATTGGCGACACCATGTCCACTGACGCGCCATCGCGAAAGATCGTCCAAAGTTTCTGGCCCTGCCGCACCCACTGTCCGCGCTGCGGCAGCGTGATGCGTTCGATCTTCCCGGCCAGCTTGGAGGCAAAGTCGTCCATGCCAACACGCACCAGGCTCGGACTCTCACTCAGAGCCCAAGTGTGTCCTGGGTGATAACGGAGATTTTCGGGCACCTGAAAACCACCTATCAGGCTCGGAGCCAGCCGCGGCACGCCCTCACGTTTCGCCGCTTGCAACACCGGCTGTACCGCCACATGTTTGCGGCTGTAGAAGTGATCGATGAGTAAGAAAGTTACGAAGGTTAAGAGGACCAGGATGACTGTCATAAACCACCTCTCGGAGGGCCATCGTTTCTCTCTCGCAAGGCCGCTCGTCACCTTTGCTAAAGGCAATCCCCATGCCGAACTGGAGCAGTTGGACTGCGGTCGCACTATCTCAGCGAATCTACCTTGAAATGAGTGGGTTGACGGGATGACAGCCGCCGATGTTGAATTTTTGTGCTGAAACTTGCATCGGCGATTTGAGGCAGATTGCAACAGCGAATCAGACGAATTTTCAAGCAGTTAGGGTCATCCACCTGGGAGAAGCTTAGAAATCATCCAGTTGGGCTGAATGGGAGAAGTGTTGCGTCTCGCAACAGCGAGTGATGAGGAATGCAACCCGTTTGCAGCAGCGAACTTATTTCTCGCGCGGCCGGGTCCTTGCTGGGTGCTCCGCCATTAATTCCTGGCAGCGTCGTTACTGCTGGGCAGTTCCTCTCACCACCAGTGCGAAGGGCATGTCCTCACCGGAAGCTAGCTTCATGCCTGCGGAGAAGATCCAGTGATCCTGATCGTCCTTGACGACGGCAGCCGCTGTGCCCTTACTCTCCGGTTGTACCAGGCTCAGCGGTCCGGGATGCTTAGTGCCAGTGGCCTTGCGGCTCAGGTTCACCAGTTCCTGAAATTTGAAAATGGCGTTAGGGTCCGGGTCGGAAGCGGCGGGAATGAGCAGCAGAAAATCCCGATTGGGCGCGGCTCCAAGGTGATTGCCGTCGTTGGGCAGCAACTCGTAACGAAGCGTGTAATAGCCAGCCGGGATAGCCTGTCCGCGGTAGTCAGTGGAAGCTTGCGGGAAATGCAAAACGCCGATCAAAGTCGACTCGGCCAATTGTGTGTAGAGGGCGCCTTGCGCATCCGTCTTGGGCTGGGCGGGAATGCTCAGGCGCAGCCAGATCTCGCAAGCCATGCTGCTGTCGTCGAGCAACACGCGTTGCCCTTTTGCATCCAGCGCGTGCCGCACCGTCTCCGGGACGCTGGGATCAACTAATGGACCAAGTTGTTCGACCTTCCCAGTTTGCGCAGCGCAGTGCAACGCAATAGAGAAGAGAAGGATTATTGAGAATGCAGGTAGGCTCCGATGAACGCTCACCATTCCGCTCCTAAGTTTCTCACTACGGAGACACGGAGAAGACTTTTTCAACAACATTTATCGCGCGAAAGTACCCACAAATGCGCTGCGCTTCCCGTGCAGGTCCCAGGAAACGCCGAGTCCGGGGCCGCGATAGGAATCTGTCAGTGCCACAGCCGGCATCGAATGCGCCATTTGCGTTAGTGGGGGATAGAACGTCACTTCGTTTCCGCAAAGATGATCTTTGTCGCCGATGGAGCGGGTCTTCACTGTCG
>QIAS01000314.1:0-366 GCA_003225615.1 Acidobacteriota bacterium
CCTAGTTGTGTCAAGCGATATGTGATATTTTGTGCATAGCAACATAAGCCAAGCGGCCCAAAATGAAACCCGCCAGCGTCCTCATCAAGAAGTACGGAAACCGCCGGTTGTACGACACTGCGGGAAGCCGCTACGTGAACCTCGACGATATTGCCGCCTTCATCCGGGAAGGGAAGGATGTCAAAGTAGTGGACGCGAAAAACGGCCAGGACCTGACCCGCGTCACCCTGACGCAAATTATCACGGAAGATGCCAAGGAAAAGCCCACGGGGCTACCTTTGGAACTGCTTCGGCAACTAATTGTGGCCTCCGACGAAGTGCGGCAGGAGTTCGTCATGTGGTATCTGAAGTCCGCGTTTGACACCT
>QIAS01000314.1:461-8072 GCA_003225615.1 Acidobacteriota bacterium
CGGCGCCGGCGGCGCCAGAGGACGCAGGTCCCGAACTTGAGGCCTTGCGCCGGCGAGTGGCGGAATTGGAAGGAAGGCTAAAGAAACAAGCGGGAGGAAAACAACGTTCGCGCGCGAAGCACTAAGGGTATAATTCGGGCGGACAAGCATCCCCCAATACGCGCGCTGGCGTTATGCGCGAAAATGTCCAGCATACCGAGAACAAAATTGCGCAAACCGAAGAGGGCTGCAACTCCATCCAGGACCAGGCGTCGAAGCCGCGTTAAAAAGGCTCTTCCGGAAGCAAACACTCCGCTTTGGACAGAGGCGCTGTTCGGAGCTGAGGTTCTCCTGCTGCACGCAACGCCGGTCTATTATGGTTTTGGCGTGCCGCGTGGAGATGATTCCGCGGTAGTCCTCATTCCCGGATTTCTTGGAACTGATCTTTATTTGACGGAACTACACGGCTGGCTCGAGCGCATCGGATACCGGCCATATTTTTCCGGCATCGGGATCAACGCCGAATGCCCCAATCTCTTGGTCCAGCGCCATCTGAACCAGACCATCGAAAGAGCTCTCGACGAGACCGGACGAAAAATTCACCTCATTGGCCACAGCCTGGGAGGGGTGATTGCGCGCTCGGTGGCGGGGGCAAGGCCGAGAGACGTCGCTTCGGTCATCACGCTCGCTTCCCCTATTCGCAGCGCCGTGGCGCATCGCGCTGTTCTCCAGGCCGCGGAAGCAGTTCGTCTGCGCATTTTGCAGGAGCACGGCCAGGGAGTGCTGCCCGAATGCTACAAGCGCAAAGTTCCGAGCTCCATGATCCAGACCGCGATCTACACCCGCCATGACGGCATCGTGGACTGGCGGTGTTGCATGATCAAAGATCCCGAAGTGGACTTTGAAGTTCCGGGTACGCACATCGGAATGGCATTTAATCCGGCGGCCTACACGATCGTCGCCGACCGCCTGGCGTTGGCTCAAGCCTCCGAATGAAGCTTGTGGCCGGCCATCTCTACTACGCCGCCGGTAATCGTCTCTAATTCCGTGATACGCCCGTCCGGCTGTTTTATGCGCAGGGCTGCGCTTGCCAGGCTGTTATTCACGACCTCGAAGCTTCCCGAACAGTCTGTCTTCACGTAGGACAAACGATGCATGCTTGGCCCGCGGCCATCGAATGCAGCGTCTAGTTCGAATCCAGTTCGCGTGAAAGCGCGAAAATCCCACTGCAGGTTTTTGTGATCGCTCCGAATTTCCTGGAGCTTGCGGAAGACGTGCTGTTTTCCCTCATGCCAGAGCACCGCTTTGCGAAAAACCATCCCCAATGGCATGTCGTAGACCAGGGCTTCGAGGGTGCTCGGTGGCCCATCGGAACGCGGAAAATATGCGTGTGCCCAACGCCAGAAGTTGCGATGCCGATATCCGCAATTATGTCCCTGAAGTCCGAAGCCCAAAGGCGTTCCTTGAAAACTGCGTCCGTCGAAGGTGATTTGTCCTGAGAAAAGCGCATCGGAATGNCGCATCGGAATGCGGTGTTCGGGAGAAACCAATCCAGCCTTTATTGCTCAAGGTCACGCGGAACTCGGAAGAATAGTGCAAATCCCAAGATATGGTGCGTCCGTCGACTGTCAAGGATCCGCGGCAGGAGTCCTCTTCTATTCCGTTGTTGCCGACTCTAAAGTGGAAAGGATTTTCGCCTCTGTCGCTGAAATCCAGAGCCTGCAACGGAAATCCCTGAATGAAGCTTTGCGGCTTGCCGCCAGCCGGAAACCAGGTGGCCCACACCTGAACGGGCAGCCCTCGCGGGTTTCCCGCGCACCCGCCCTTGCCGGGATTCATCAGCAAATACCGGAACCACCATGCTCCGCTGCCGTCTGCGAGGCCCAGGCGGATAAACCAGACCTCGTAACGCCGCCGGGCAGAGAGTGAGGAATATGCTTCGTTCAGCGTCTTCACGGAAGTGGTTATGATCGCGTGCGCAATCAGTCCGCGGCCATGGGCGCCGGTTGGTGCTCTTTCTCGGCCGCGGATCTTTGCGATGGTTCAGGTCTTATCACAGGAGTTGGGGCCAACACGGTCGGGTGAATAGGGGTTGTGGGTTGGGGTGCGAGCACGGGTTTGGTATTGGTTGCTTTCTTCCGGCGTGGTGGCCGGATTCCCGCAGCCCTCCGCAACTCCTCAAAACTCATCTTCAAAAAAGTTTCCAGCCGTCCGAGATCGGGCGCTGCCTGCACGTCGCCACTAAAGCCAAAATAGCTGACATCGTTATAGCTGAGAATGGCGCAGTTGACAGTCATCTCCCCGCCGATCGGTACATAAGGATACCAATCGAGCATCTTGTGCCCGAGAAGGTACAGTGGTGTCTGCGGTCCCCGAATGTTTGTGCACACCAGGTTGAATGGCGTGATCGGCAACACGCTGACAAACGGTCCGATGACCGCTTGCAGGGGAGCAGGTACCAATCCCACCAACTCGCCGGCCAAGCCGACAAGCTCAGCGACGTTTCTACGCTTCAGGAATTCCATTCGCTTCTGCACAGCCGTCAAAAGCTTGCGCGGACTGCGGATTCCGAGCGGCACATTCACGGGCAGAAGCGAAATGCGATTCCCCAGTTCCGTGGCATTGCCGTTGGCCCGCACGCTCACTGGCACCATCATGCGCAGCAGGCGTCCCCTTACTTTGTCTCCGTGCAATTCCGCATAGCGGCGGATGGTGGCCGTAATCAACGCCAGGACGACGTCGTTGTGAGTCCCTCCGCATCTTTCGCGGATAGCTTTGATCTCCGCCAATGGGATCTTCGCCCAGGCGAACTTCTGCGGCCCTTGATAAGTGACGTTGAAGAACAAGCGCTCGGGTGGCGCAGTGAGTTCCGGCAGAAAGCGGGCAATCTCGCGCGATGGCCATTCGCCCCCGGAAGCCGCCATCCTTTCGCCGATGCTCAACATATCGGAATGAGCCGTAAGGGCCTGATGAAGAATATCGGAATAACTACTGATCCATCCGTCCAGCAACCGCGTCGAAGGGGCCTGCGGGCGGCGCCGACGACGCGAGTGTTTCTTCTTGGGTAACAGACGCGGCTCAGGGCTGGGGTCCATGAGAACGTTCATCACGAGTCCTACGCCGGCGATTCCGTCCGCCAGACAATGGTGTATGCGCAACACGAGGGCCGAGCGATTGCCCCCGAGGCCGTGCACCAGAGTGATGTCCCATAGCGGCCGCTCGCGATCCATCACGGTGCCCAAAATCTTTCCCGCTAACGTCTTAAGTTCCGCCTCAGTGCCACGCTTCAGCGTTATCTCGCGAATGTGGTTTCGTATATCGAAGTTGGGGTCATCTTCCCAGGTAGGAAAACCAATATTCCAGGGAGGAGTCACAACGCGCTGGTAATAGCGCGGAAGGAATGGAAGCCTCGATCCGATGGACTGTATGCAGGCATCGAGCGGAATGTCTCCTTCGAAGACGCTGACCGAAGCGATGTTCAGCGGCATGCCTTCCCGCTCAAGATACAGGAAAAGCGCGTCTCCCCAGGAAAGATGATTACAGTCTTGATCGTTCTTCATGGCAATCCTCCGCTCGTTCGCCGCAGGAGTTCCGCATGCCATTATTGGCGGAAGCAGGCCCTTGGCACTGACCCTCTCGACCGTGACCGGATGGGCGGTGAAAGAGGCGAATGTAGCCCGCAATTTAGCTTAGGAGCATGCAACGGCAGAATTCAGTGATGCGTAACCGCCATGCCAGTGACCGAGGTCGCCGCGCCATTCCCCTATTCAAGAAATCGATAGCACCAAGAGGAACTTTGGATTCGACAGTATTCTTCTACTGATCTAGAGTGCTGTTCAGGATTAACCAGGACATTCGTGTCGAAAATGCAGCTGTTGCCCACCAATGCGAGCCGAATTGCACGGGAGGTGCGACTGCTGCTGCTCGCCCTTAGACTGGCCATTACTGGCCTGGTGCTTGCACCCTCAAGAGGCGGCGGATGATGTAGCCACAACCACCAAAGAATTTCTAAAAGGGCCATCATCCACCGAACGGGTGATGGCCCTTTCGCTTTGTGAACGATGAGGTGGACAGGCTGGCGGGATCTTTGTCGGCGAGGAGGAACGACTTGTCAGAACGAGAGCAGGTAACGATATTCGACACTACTTTGCGCGATGGGGAGCAGTCTCCGGGCTGCAGCATGACTGCGGACGAAAAAGTCCGCATGGCGCGGCAGCTTGACCGTCTGGGCGTGGATGTCATCGAGGCCGGATTTCCCATCTCTTCCGACGGCGACTTTCAGTCCGTGCAAAGGGTGGCACGCGAAGTTCGCCTGCCGATCATAGCCGCGCTGGCGCGCTGCCGGACGGAGGACGTCGAGCGAGCCTGGCAGGCTCTCAAGCCAGCTGCCCGGCCTCGCATCCATACCTTCCTCGCCACTTCCGATCTTCACCTCCAACAGAAACTTAAGATTTCACGGCGCGAATGCCTTGAGCAGGCGAGGGATGCTGTGCGTCTGGCCAAATCCTTCTGCGAAGATGTGCAATTCTCGCCGGAGGACGCTACGCGCTCGGACCCGGACTTCCTTTGCGAGGTGTTGCAAGCGGTGATCGAAGCAGGCGCGACCACGCTCAATATTCCCGATACCGTCGGTTACACCGTACCTTCGGAGTTTGCCGACCTGATTCAGACCATACGGCATCGCGTCCATGGGATTGAACAAGTCACCATTTCGGCGCACTGTCACGACGACCTGGGCTTGGCGGTGGCGAATTCTCTCGCTGCCGTCAGTGCCGGAGCGCGGCAAGCGGAGTGCACGGTTAACGGCATCGGTGAACGCGCCGGCAACGCGTCCTTGGAGGAGTTCGTGATGGCCATGCGGATTCGTCCTGATCGACGGTTTTCAGTGAACAACTATTTCCCACAAGCCAGCTTTTGACGGAGATCACCGGAGTGCCGGTGCAGCCTAACAAGGCCATCATCGGACGCAATGCTTTCGCGCACGAAGCAGGGATCCACCAGGACGGTGTCATCAAGAACCCGCTCACTTATGAGATCATGACGCCGCAGTCGGTAGGAGTGCCTGGCACATCGCTGGTGTTAGGCAAACATTCGGGACGTCATGCTCTGGCGCTGCGCTGTGAGGAGTTGGGTTTCCAGTTCGAGCGCCGCGAACTGGACCAAGTCTACAGACAATTCATCGTACTGGCTGATCGGGTTAAGGCCGTAAACGATAACCAGATCCTTGAACTGATCTGGAAAACGCGCACGGTGCATGGCGTCCCGCATCCTGCCGAGGAAATCTCGCTTGCGGCTGCTGCAGGCAGCAGTGGCACGACCAACCAATCGGTTTCAGCGCCAATGCCGCATCCATTGCACGCCAACGCGGCCGGGCATGCCGCGACTTCCGGAATGAGCAGTGCGCAGGAAGGCGAGCAGCAGGAAGACTACTTGTGGGGAGTATGATTGCAAGCCAGGCCCGGGCGCAAGGAGAGGCAAGGAGTCTCGATTCATGACAATGACGAAGACCGGAGCACAGATTCTTTGGGAATGCCTGGAGCGGGAAGGCGTGACCCACGTCTTCGGATATCCGGGAGGCGCAATCCTGCCGGCTTACGATGCCCTGAAGCACAGCCGCATTCATCACGTGCTGGTGCGCCATGAGCAGGGCGCCACCCACATGGCGGACGGCTACGCACGCGCCAGTGGACAGGTGGGAGTTGCCGTGGCCACCTCCGGCCCGGGAGCCACCAACATGGTGACTGGCATTGCCACGGCGATGATGGATTCTTCGCCGATCGTTTGTATTACCGGCCAAGTGGGCAGCAAGCTGATTGGGTCGGATGCATTTCAGGAAACCGACATCACCGGCATTACTCTCCCGATCACCAAGCACAACTACCTGGTGACCCATGCTGGTGAATTAGCGCGTACCATCCGCGAAGCTTTCTATGTAGCTCGTTCTGGGCGCCCCGGTCCCGTCCTGGTCGACCTTACTAAGGATGCACAGCAGTCTTCATGTGAGTTCGATTGGGAAGCGGCCAAGCCGCAATTGCCGGGCTATCGCCCTGATCTTTCTCCAGCTCCGAACGAATACGCGCAGGCGCTGGAGTTGATTCACAACTCTAAGCGGCCGCTGATTCTGCTAGGGCACGGCGCTATCCTCTCTGGCGCGATGCGCGAAGTGCGCGACCTGGCCGAGCGGGCCGGCATCCCCGTGGCGCTCACCCTGCTGGGCTTGGGCGCATTTCCGGCTTCTCATCCCCTCAATCTCGGCATGATGGGAATGCACGGCGAAGCCTGGGTGAACCACACCATTCAAGAGGCCGACTTACTGATCGCACTGGGCATGCGCTTCGATGACCGCGTTACCGGAAACCTGAAAACTTACGCGGCCAATGCCAAGAAGATCCATGTGGAGATTGATCCTGCCGAGATCAACAAGAATGTCAAAGTGGATGTGGCGCTGGTGGGCGACCTTCGCGAGGTACTGCATGAAATGTTGCCCAAAATCGAATCTATCGATCGCAGCGAATGGCTTGATTTTATCGACGGATTGAAAGGCGAGTCGGCAGTCCGCGACATTCAGAACCTGCCCGACAACGGCCATCTCTACGCCGCGCACATCATTAATGATCTTTGGCGGGAGACGCGCGGAAGCAACGCCATCGTCGTAACCGATGTTGGCCAACACCAGATGTGGGAAGCGCAGTATTACAAGCACGAAGAGCCGCGATCGCTGATCACGTCGGGTGGGTTGGGAACGATGGGATTTGCCTTGCCGGCAGCCATCGGAGTGAAGGTTGCGCAGCCTGAGGCGGAAGTGTGGGCGGTAGTCGGCGATGGCGGATTCCAGATGACCATGGCCGAACTGGCTACGATGGTGCAGGAGAATCTCAAAATCAACATTGCCATCATCAATAACGGCTATCTAGGGATGGTGCGCCAATGGCAAGAGTTCTTCTATGAGCGCAATTATCAGGCGACCCCGCTGCTGAATCCGGATTTTGCCAAGATTGCGGAGGCTTACGGAATCCGCAACGCCACGGTTACACAACGCTCCGAAGTTGTGCCTGCGGTGCAATCGGCCCGCCGGCACGAGGGAGCGATGCTCATTAATTTCCAGGTTGAGCAAGAGGACACGGTCTATCCCATGGTCGCGGCGGGCGCCTCTTTGCACGAGATGATCCGGCGGCCGAGCCCCATCGTGGAAACCGCTGCCGACGAGTAAATCAATATGCTTAATACCTTTGTTGTCTATGTTGAAAATAAGCCAGGTGTACTTACTCGCGTCGCATCGCTCTTCCGCCGCCGCGCCTTCAATATTGACTCGCTCACCGTGGGGCGGACGGAAAAACCGGAAGTCTCGCGCATGACTATTACCGTGGAGGCGGACCGCGACCAGGCCCGCCGTATCGAAGCCAACCTCTACAAACTGGTGAACGTGTTGCTGGTGGAAAACATCACGACCGAGCCGGCCCTGGCGCGCGATCTGGCTATGATCAAGGTGGCCGCTACCCACGAGGCACGCTCCCATGTCCTGGAGTTGGCGAGTGTTTTTCGCGCGCGAGTGGTAGATGTTGCGCCCGAATCGCTCATCCTCGAAATCACAGGCGATGAGGACAAAATTGATGGTCTTCTGGAAGTGCTTCG
>QIAS01000315.1 GCA_003225615.1 Acidobacteriota bacterium
AACCCCAATTTAACGGAGGAAATAAGGTGACGAAGTCGAAAACTGTTTTTCTAACTGCTCTATGCTTTGCATTGATTACGGCTGCCGGCGCTCAACAGAAAGAGCCGCTGAAACTGCTACACTCGATTCCCGTCCCAGGACTTCACGACGGCGACTTTGATCACTTTGTCGTGGACCTTCCCGGAACTCGCCTGTTTGCCACGGCAGAGGAGAACTCCAAAGTCCTGGTCTTCGATCTGCGCACAAACAAACTCATCCATAGCTTGGACGATTTGAAAGCGCCGCATTCTATGGCATATCGCGGCGATTTGAAAAAGCTCTTTGTGGTTGACGGCGACCTCGGCGAAATAAAGATCTACAACACTGATACCTACAAACCTGAAGGGACGATCAAGGTGAGAGAAGGTGCCGACTCCAGCACTTATGACCCATCCACTAAGTACTTATATGTGGTCAACGGCGGTAAGGATGCGAAGCTCCCGAACGCGTATATCAGCATCATCGACACCACAACGGGCAAGCAGATCGCCGATGTGAAAATGGATACTGACGACGTGGAGGCGATGGCGCTGGAAAAATCTGGTCCACGCTTATTTGCCGACTTGAGGGGTAGTAACGCAGTAGCCGTGCTCGATCGCAAAGACAACAAGGTCGTTGCGACCTGGCCGATCGCTGAGCAGGGAAAGAAACCCACCACAATTGCTTATGACGAAGCCAATCACCGCCTGTTTGTAGGTACGCGCGATCCCGGGAAGCTCCTCGTTCTGGATTCAGAATCAGGAAAGCTCATCACGTCGCTGCCCGCTGTCGCCATGGTAGATGACATGATTTACGACAAAGCCCACAAGCGGATCTACTTTGCCGGGAGTGAATTTACCGATGTCTTTGTGCAACGCGACCCTGATCACTACGAGCGCATTGCACACGTTCCCACCGCATTCCGGGCTAAAACGGCAATTCTGCTGCCCGAGCGAAATGAATTTATCCTCGCTGTTCCGCATCATGAAAAGCAGATTGCGGAAGTGCGAATTTATCAAATAAACCCCTAGAGGCCGCGATGACCTTGTGCCAGCCCGAGTACTGCGTCAGCACTCGTCGCTGGTGCAAGATTTCATCTCTTGGAAGCAACGCCATCCTCAAGTTAATGTCGGATGCGTTTTGAAGCGCACGACTAAACGAAACATGTAAACCAACAAGACGCCGCGTGTGCAAAGGGCCCATGGTCAGCAAGTCCTATAAAGCTAAAGAATTTTTTCTGGTGGGAGCTCTCGCGTTCGCGACGACGATGCATCCTGGTCTCCTGTCTGCTGAGACGGCCGGGCGCACGCTGTTGGGCACGATTTCTGCTCAGTCCGGTTCACGTATTCCTGCCGCCGCGCTTGCCCTTAAGAACTCCTCGAATGGTGAAACGCGGTCGCTCAGTGCCAAGCCCGATGGCACTTATAAAGTCCCGAATCTCGCTCCAGGCACCTATGAAGTCCTCATTTCAGCGCCAGGATTCCTCACCGCCCAGGGGACCGTGCTCGTTACAGCCGATGCAGATCAAGTGGCGAACTTTGTCTTGCAGCCGGTCGCTCCTGCTCAAAGTCGCGTGGTAGAAGGCGGTTCTTCCACCGTCCGAGGTGTTGTCAACTCCGCGAATGTGAGTGATCTGCCACTGAATGGCCGTTCGGCGTCGGATGTGGCGGCCTTTGAGCCCGGCGTGACGACCGCGCGCACTCAGACCGTAGGTCAGGCGCAGCGAGGATTCGGAACTCAAATGACGATTTCCGGAGCGCGTCCCCGGCAAAACGACTCGAAGCTTGACGGTATCAGCGTCAATGATTATGCCAATGGTCCTCCGGGTAGCGCCCTCGGCGTGAATTTGGGCGTGGACGCGGTGGAGCAATTCTCGGTCCTCACCAGCAACTACCCCGCCCAGTACGGCCGATCCTCGGGAGGCATCATCAGCGCCTTAACTCGTTCCGGCACCAGCGAGTTTCATGGGGACGTCTACGAATTCCTCCGTAATAGCGCCTTCGATGCGCGTAATTTCTTCGATATCAAGAAGCCACCATTCCGCCGCAACCAGTTCGGAGTATCGCTGGGTGGACCGCTTTGGAAGGATCACACCTTTATCTTTGGCGATTATGAAGGGCTGCGCCAGTCGCTGGGCATCACGCAGCTGGACACGGTACCCACAGCAGCGGCGCGCGCGGGCACTCTATCCTCCGGTCCGGTCCTTGTGAATTCGAATGTCTTACGGTTCCTGAATGCTTTCTATCCACTGCCCAACGGACCGCTGTTAAGTGCCGATACGGGTATTTTCACATTTGCCGATCAGCAAGTTACTCCCGAGAACTATTTCACGACAAAGTTGGACCACCGACTCTCGGATCACGATGCATTAAACGGCACTTACATGTTTGATAGTTCCAAGGTAAGTCAACCTGACGAACTGAATAACAAGCGGACTGGCTATCAGGCGCAGCGGCAACTCGTCACCATAGGCGAGACTCATACATTTAGTACTCATCTCATCAATTCAGCTCGGGTCGGTGTCTATCGTGTCGTGGCCAGTACGGGTCTAACTTTTCCTGGCGGGAACGCGGCGGCTGCCGACCCTTCTTACGGCACCGTGCCTGGCGAGAACGCGGCCGGAGTCAGCGTCCCAGGACTGACCGGCTTTACGGGCGGGTTGGGCGTCCCATCGCACTACCAGTTTCACTGGACTTCCATCCAGGCCTATGACGACGTCTCTCTGGTCAGGGGGCTGCACTCCTGGAAATTTGGGTTCCGAGCGGAGCGGATTCGTGACAACATACTGTCAGACTCCGATCCTGGCGGCGTCTTTTCCTTTAACTCTCTCGCTAATTTGCTGGGGAATGTGCCGTTTTCCCTGGCTGCGGCCCTTCCCGGCGCAGTGTCAGAGCGTGGTTTTCGCCAGACCCTCTTGGGAGCATATGTTCAAGAGGATTGGCGTTGGCGCCCGAACCTGACCATCAATCTCGGGCTGCGCTATGAAACCGCTCGCGTGCCCAGCGAAGTACACAACAAGCTCACAGTGCTTCGTCATATCACCGACGCTACTCCGCATTTGGGCGCTCCCCTGTTTTCCAATTCCACTCGACGCAACTTCGAACCGAGGGTTGGCTTCTCGTGGGACCCGTTCAGCAACGGCAAAGCGGCCGTTAGTGGCGGGTTCGGCATCTTTGACGTTCTTCCTCTCCCCTATCTCATTCAGTTCAACGAGCTGAATTCTGCGCCCTTTTTCGAATCGGCGAACGCGACCACACTTCCCCCGAGCTCTTACCCTGGACTAGCATTTGCGTCCTTAACTGCATCCTCGAACACTTTCCGGCAGGCCTATTTCGATTTTCAGCAATGATCGCTTACGTAGGCTCGCGCGGAATACATCAGCCCTTCCGTGTGGAAGACCTTGACATCGTGATGCCAACTCTCACTTCCCAAGGCTATCTCTGGCTCTCTCCTCCGGGCAGTGGAACACGGCTTAACTTGAATGCTGGCCGAATCACTGCCGGCTTTTGGGATGGCGACTCCTATTACCACGCCCTGCAGTTGCGGCTTAAGAAAAATCTCGGGCGCGGTCCGCAGATACAGGGTTCCTACACTTGGGGTAAGTCCATTGATACGTCGTCCGGAAGTTTGGTGGGCGATGAGTACACGAATTCCATCTCCAGTCCGCTTTGGTTCAATCCCAGGCTGAACCGCGGACTTTCCGACTTCAACGTTGCCCAGAATCTCGAAATCACTTTTTCCTGGCCATTAGCTACGCCCCGGTGGAGGTCCGGAACTGGAGTGTGGTTTCTTGGCGGCTGGCAGCTGGGAGGCGTCTTTGCTGCAAGTTCAGGTGTGCCGTTTACCCCGGGAATAGGCGGAGACGCGCTCGGAGTGAAGAGTACAGATCCGAGTATCGATCTGCCGAACGTGCTTAGTGGCCCTGGGTGCAGTTCGCTCGTCAATCCCGGCAATCCGCGAAATTACATCAGGACGCAGTGTTTTGCGGTTCCCAATCCAATTACGTTGCGCGGTAACCTCGGCCGGAACACCTTGATCGGTCCGGGTATGGTAAATCTGGATTTCTCAATCTTTAAGAATAACTACATCAAGAGGATTTCTGATCGCTTCAATGCTCAGTTTCGCGCTGAGTTCTTCAATATCGTGAATCATCCTAATTTCGCTCCACCTCTGGACAACAAGAACCTGTTTGATTCGAGTGGAAATCCGGTTGCCAACGCCGGACTGATTACATCCACCCAAACGCCGTCGCGGCAAATTCAGTTTGCCTTGAAATTAATTTGGTGATGTCGAGAAGAACTGGACTATCGCGTTTTTGCGGCCAGAGCCGAAATCTCGGAGGCGATGGCCTCTCCCATTTCCCGTGTGTTTGCATTTCCGCCAATGTCGGGAGTACGCGGATCCCCGCTGGCAATCACTTTGAAGATGGTCTGCTCCACCGTTTGAGCGGCTTCCTTTTCGCCGAGATGGTCCAGCATCATTGCCCCAGACCAGATTTGCGCAACCGGGTTGGCAATTCCTTTGCCCGCGATGTCAGGAGCAGAACCGTGTACGGGCTCGAAACAGGAGGGATATTCCCGCTCAGGATTCAAATTGGCCGCAGGCGCTAGGCCCATGGACCCTACCACCGCCGCCCCGAGATCGGAAAGGATGTCGCCAAAAAGGTTCGATGCCACGATCACATCGAATCGCTGCGGCTGCGTCACCAGCAGCGCACTCATAATATCAATATGGTATTGGTCCGTTTTAACCTGTGGGTACTTCCTGGAAATGTCCGCGAAACGTTCATCCCAATAAGGCATCGTAAACACAATCCCATTTGACTTGGTTGCGGACGTAACGTGGTTCTTGCGTTTACGGGCTAATTCGAACGCGTACGTCATCACGCGGTTGCAGCCCTGACGGGTGAAGATATTCTCCTGGATAACCATCTCCATTTCGGTATTTTTGTACATGCGTCCGCCCACTTCCGAGTATTCCCCTTCGTTATTCTCGCGGACGATGCAGAAATCGATCTCGCCCGGCTTGCGATTAGCAAGCGGAGTTTTAATGCCTTCCAGTAAAACTGCCGGGCGCAAATTGACGTATTGCCTGAACCCCCGGCGAATGGGAATCAGCAAGCCCCAAAGGGAGACGTGATCCGCTACGCCGGGATAGCCAATTGCTCCCAGATAAATAGCATCGAATGGGCGCAACTGCTCCAGGCCATCTTCGGGCATCATGCTACCCGTCTTCAAATATCGCTGGCAACTCCAGTCAAAGTGTTGCCACGAAAACGAAATATCGAAGCGCCGCCCCGCCGCCTCGAGCACGCGAATACCTTCGGGAACCACCTCATGTCCAATTCCGTCGCCTTCGATGACCGCTATTTTGTAGCTTTTCAATTTTGCTCACCTGGAATGTAATTTAGCGTACATC
>QIAS01000194.1:0-8164 GCA_003225615.1 Acidobacteriota bacterium
TGAATTCCAGCATCTTTGTGGGAATCACGGTTTGGAAGACGTCCCCTTTCTTGAGAAGCACGAGGCAGACGTCGGACGCGCAGATGAGCGCGGGAATTTTTTCTCGCGGCTGCTGATCGAGAAAGACCATATTTTTTAGGCCGCGCGCCTTCGCCAGGCCCCGGATTCTTTCCTTTTCAGCACCCTCTCCCACCATCAGGAAAAGCACCTGGGGACTTGTCGTCTGCAGCGTCTCTGCCGAGTCAACCACGGTGGCGAGGCCTTGCGCTAATCCCATCGTACCCACGTAGGAAACCAGGAATTTGCCTTCGGCTCCCAAACACCGCCGCAGCTCGGGATCCACCGCGTGCGGGCTGAACAAGTTAGTCTCCACCCCGTTCTCAACTATGGAAATCTTCTCCGAAGGTACATGTCAGTGCTGCGTCAAGTAGCCTTTGAAAGCAGGCGTTACCACTACCACATGATGCGAGTTTTCGTATAGAACGATACAACATTGAATCGTGATTGCCCATACCCACAGCGGCGAGCGACTCGGGCCACAAGTCTCGGACTTCTAGAATCAATGGCACACGTTTCCAGCGCGCCAGCCACCATCCCGACAGACCCACCAGCAACTGCGGTGATGAGGCGATGACCAGATCCGGACGACAGAGGCCCAGTCCCGTGAGCGCAGAGGAAACGCAAAACGAGCTGTAATTCAGCATGCGTTCGTGCGCCTTGCGATTAGGCAGGGGAAGCAGCCAGGTACGCACGACCCGGACTCCTGACACCTGTTCTTGCATCACCAGGCGGTGGAAGTGACTGCGGTACTCCGGCGCAAGAACTCCCGTCGGATGATTAGGAAAACCCGTCAAGACCGTAACCTGGTGCCCAGCTTGCTGCCAGTGGCGCGCCAGTTCTGCCGCGCGACCGGCCGGGGCTCCCATCTCCGGAGGAAAATATTGCGACACGTAGAGAATTTTCACGGCCGCCTAGTAGTAACAGAGCTTGAATGCGCTCTTGTAAAACAGGGCGCATAAGCGCTTGGCTTCATTGCGCGTGTAGTTTTCCCACTTATCGGCATATTCGCCGAAGACCTCTTCTCCTGTCAGACGATGCATTATCCGCAGCTGCACGATATGAAGCCGGTGATAAAAGGGACTCGCGATCATGCGGAGGCGGGTGCCTGATTGTTCGTACAGGGACCAGAAACTCAGATCGTAACGAGGTAGATTTCTAAGAAGCGTCTGGCATGCCTGCGCACAAAGCTGCCGCGCCGACTCTTCTCGCGTGGCGAGAAAATAGTCATACACGCCCCAAAGTGCCCAGATAAAACCGTTCAGGATGTGGGTGGGTGGACTGACAATGTACTCCTCGAACCAGATGTCTCCACCCGTATCGGTGAAAGTGACACCACCTCGATCGAGGGGCTTCAAAAATGCATCGAAGGCGCAAAGTGCCGCTCCCAGATACTGGTATTCACTGGTGTCACGGTATGCGCGTAAAAGCAGAGAAATCCCCTGCCCCTGCGCCAGACCCGAGTACCATGGCGCTTTCAGCAGACTGCGATACTCCCAGTCGAAACCATGCGTCCACACCCAAACGCCAAATCGGTTTTCTTCGAGATTGCGGCAAAGCCAATCGGCAGCGGCTAGAAACTTTTGCCGGCACTTGGATTCGCCGCTTTCCAAATACGCGTTGTAGTTGCCCAATCCCCATTGGGCGATGGCAATAGGGTTGTGCTGCAAGCCGATTTTGCCACGATAGTCGAGCAGAGGGATTCCGCTTGCATCATGAGGGCCCGCATAATTGGCTTTTGCGGAGAACAGCATGTAATAACCTTGTAGAGTGCTCAAACGCGCGTTGGCATTGAGTTCTGGCTTTTCGTGCCAAAAATTCAGGTGACTATTACCCGGCAACAGGTAGGCGCTCAGAATCCGCCGATAATAGTGGAGTCGGTTTGTTGCAACCATTTTTAATGAGATTTCAACCGACTGTAGCAGCAGAAAGGATTAGAAAAGAGCACCTAACTTGGTTCAGGCGCGGAAACCTTTGGAGTGACTCGCCACAGAGTCGTTTCGAGATCGCCCTTTGTGACGGCCACCGAGGTCATGGCAAGCAAACCGCTGTTATTTTTGCCAGCGGGCAGGATCGCATTGCCGTACTGGAAAAGTTTCATCGACCAACGATCTTTTTTCCATTGCACAACCGTTCGCCAATGAACCCCGTCCAGGCTGCCGTAGATGCGCACGTGGCGATCTGGGTTTGCTGCGCTAGGCTCGACCATGGTGGAGAAGTACATCGCGTCGCTAACCCGGCAGCCGTAAATAGATGAACTGGTGAGGCTCGCTAAGGTATAAAGATTTCCCCGACGGTCTAACCGGTAGATGTAATTGTGCTCCAGCGGGGTATCGGAGGAGAAGTACAGGCCGTCGGCGGCCGGCAGCAGGGCTACCGCACGGGCCTGCTGATTGCCGTGCAGAACCGCCTCCACGTCTGTGAAATCAAGCGAGGCGCGCAGAATTCGGCACTCCGGCCCTTCATCCCCGGTGAGCACCCACAGGCAGTTCTGCCATTCGTCATACACGATGTTATGTATGTGGCGAATCGAATGACGGTGAAAACTATAGGCGACATCCCAGGTAGTGCCCTGATCTTCGGAAACGTAAATGTGGACCTCGTCGCGATGTCGGTTGTCGAAATATTCCCCCCAGAAAACCTTACCGTCCGGAGTTGCGGTGATATGCAGCGGCCGAGTACCGCGCGTGATCACGTGAGAGACGCGAAACTCAGTCTCGCCAGGCGCAAGCGTTGCAATCACACCGGGCAGTGCAGCGCTCCGGTGCCCCGAAGGCAGCACGGCGAGTGCGTGAAAACCGTCCCGCAACAGGCGGCAGCTGAGCGGAAAACGGGAGCTGACATTTCGCCACAAGCTTGGGCGGAAGTGTGTAACTTCCTGCCAATGAATCGCAGGTCGGCTCAAGTCCGCCCGTAACAACTGGTACGCCCGGGATGCATACAGCACATTCCCATCCCAGGTGAGAACTCGCAGCCCGGGAAAAGCGGCGATGCACTGCAATTCCCCGTTCAGCGGTTGGAAGATCGGAATCGCAGAAGCTGCCATGCTGTTTTTAGTTCTCCGATTTCGATACGACGAAAGGACCGATCGCCAGGGTATCCATGCGCGTACGCTGGAAGCAATCGATGGCTTCTTGTGGAGCACAGACGATGGGCTCATTTTCATTGAAGCTGGTGTTAAGAACTACGGGAATGCCAGTCCTTCGCTGGAAAGCTTTGATCAAGTCATAATAGAGTGCATTCTCATCGCGAGAAACAGTCTGCAAGCGTCCTGTGTCGTCCACGTGATTGACGGCACATAATTCTTGGCGCTTCTGCGCACGAATCTTGTAAACATGCAACATGAAGGGCGACGGGTGATTGTGCTCGAAATATTCGTACTGATGTTCGGCTAGTATCGAGGGCGCAAACGGGCGAAACCACTCACGGTGCTTGACACGTGCATTGAGCACGTCCTTCATATTGGCAAGGCCTGGATGCGCCACAATGGAGCGGTTGCCTAAGGCGCGGGGCCCCCATTCCATGGACCCTTGAAACCAGCCTACGACCTTTCCTGCGGCGATCTGGGCGGCTACCGTGTCCAGCAGCGGTTCGCGATCAAGCCGCTGATAGGCAAGATCGGCCTTCTTCAAGTCTGATGCAATTCGCGAATCCGAAAAGTGTGGGCCCAGGTAGGAGTTCTTCATCTGGTAGCGGCGCGGTTGTTTGAGCACTGAGTGGTACGTGTGCAATGCAGCGCCGATGGCCAAGCCTTCATCGCCGGCAGCAGGCTGGATCCACGTGTGCCGGAAAGGCGTGCTGTCGAACAGCTTTCCATTAGCCACACTGTTGAGGGCGCAACCGCCCGCCATAGCCAGGTTCTCAACCGGGATTTTCTTGTGTAGTTGATTGAGCAGGTGAAAAAATACTTTTTCGAAGCAATGTTGCATGGCGTAGGCGAGATCCATGTCACGCTGCGTGATTTCGCCGTGAGGCTCGCGTGGTTGGCCGAAAAGTTTCTCCATTTGTTCCGAAAAATGCCGCGCTAAACGAACCGTACCATCGGACTGAATCTGCATGCCCTGGTTGCT
This sequence comes from Acidobacteriota bacterium, assembly GCA_003225615.1. GTDB lineage: Bacteria > Acidobacteriota > Terriglobia > Terriglobales > Acidobacteriaceae > QIAS01. The sequence continues at coordinate 4,128 of QIAS01000194.1, forward strand.
GCCCAGCGGCTTGAAATACTTCAGATCGAGCTGAAAGCTCCCATTCTTCAGCCCGACAATGCTCTTGATCGGGTCACAATAAGTGTCTTTGCCGTAAGGGGCCAGACCCATGACCTTGCCCTCATCACCATAATTCTTGTATCCGATGAATTCGCAAATCATGGAATAAAAACTGCCGAGGGAGTGCGGCAGGAACACTCTTTCCAGGATGTCGATATCGTTTCCCTCGCAGCGGGCCAGCATAGTGGAAACAAAATCGCCTGAACCGTCGTAGCTAAAGCCTGCAGCCTTTATCCAAGGCGAACAGTAGTAGGCGCTGGCAATGTGTGCGATGTGGTGTTCCAGGCGGTGCTCCTGAAAGCGGAGCAGCTTCGCATCTACATCAAGCGCATTCGCCAGGAGAGTGCGCAGGTCTCGCATCGCTTGTTTACGCGCGCGAAGGTGAATGAAATTCAGAATTTTGTCCGGATTCGCAAGAGCATACTGGACCTTTCTGGCAAGGTTCGCGTCGCTGTCCTGCCCCACCGCAACATGGTCGATGTCAGTAATTCTTGCTCCGACCGCGTCCAGGCAGGCCTTCACCGCAAGCGATGGAAAGCCGCCGAAATGTTTCTGCCGATTGAGGCGCTCTTCGGCCACCGCGAAAACCACCTCGCCATCTTGCACGATGGCAGCCGAGGCGTCCGCATGAAACATATTCAGACCGAGGATGAGCATTTCGTGTTTCTCCCTTCGTTAGCTCCGTCCTGGAGTGCGGTCGGGTTATGCGCCTTCGCGATATCTCGCGCCCATTCCTGTTCGTAAATTTTGGCTTTAACCTGAAAGAACTGAATCCCTTGAAATGCGCAGTAGATCAAGCCCGGAACGCCGTCCAGGAATCCAAATCGCACGACATACTTGTAAAAGAAAAAAAGAGCCGGTGCGCCCGGTACCCGAAACAACTTTTGTTTGAGCCAGCGCCGGCGTTGGGCCTGCGTGCCGAAAAGCGACGGCCGGAGTTCCTCTCGATCTTCTTCTTGACGGGTCCAGACTCTAGCTTCCCAGTTAGAGTATTCATTGTGCTTATCAATGTAGCGCGCCAGAGATTCCACGTTGCAGTGAATCAGGGGATTCTTCAGCCTTCCCGTCCGGCCCTGCACGACCACGTGCTCATGCACCTCCATATCGCCCATGGACATATCTTGATCATGCAAACGGCACTCGTAACGCCCTTTGCCGCGACGGAACAGCGAGAGTTTCCAAAAGGAAGCGCCGCTGTGCCGCAAGATGCGTCCCAGAAAATGCATGCGCAACGAAATGTAATACCCATTGCAATCGGAAACCTGCATAACGCGACGAATCTCTCCGGCGAGCTCGCTGGTAAGGATCTCGTCGGCGTCAAGCAAAAGGATCCAATCGTAGGCCAAGGGCAAGGTATCCATAGCCCACTGGCGCTTCTTCGGCCAACCACCCTGATAGTGAAACTGCACAACCTGGGCACCGTGTAGGCGCGCCATTTCCACAGTCTCATCGGCGCTTTGGGAGTCGATCACGTAAATCTCTCCCACACCTCGCAGAGCTTCCAGGCAGCGGGGAAGGTTTCGTGCTTCATTGCGCGTGGGGATAAGCACGCTCACGGGGAGAGTGACAGCGGCGGTGGTTTTTTCGAGTGGTGCGAGTTCTTCCAGTTGGTGCATTAGGCTATGCTCAGCACAAATTTATTTCACTCCAGCGCTGAAGAACATAGAGCGACCACGGCCGTGACCATGATGTGTTACCGCGGAGAAAATCTTGCCAGACGCACTGCACCGCGTTGGCGCTCAAAATCTCGCCCAGTGGACCTTCTGGTATTTTCCGGAGTGTGCTTTCGATGTTCCCCCGCAGTTCGTCCCGAAGCCAATGCTTGAATGGCAGAGTGAAACCACGCTTCTTGCGGCGAACGATCTGATCAGGCAGAGCATTGGCGAGCGCGCCGACCAGCAGCGGTTTGGGAACTTCAGCCTCCAATTTCCAGGAACCTGGTAACGATAAAATCTTCCGCACCAGCAAAGGATCGAGGAAAGGCACACGAACCTCAACCCCGTGCGCCATGCTCATAACATCAGAATCGCGCAACAAGGTATTCAGCATGTAGCAGCGCGCTTCGAGGTAGGAGACGCGGTTAACCGGATCAAGCGTTTGAGTACGGTCCAGAGCTTGTCGTAGGGATGCATTCGCCCGCTGTTCAGCCTGCTCGCTCGCGGAAGGATAAATCCGAGCACGTAGATGCCGTGTGAACAATGCGCGCGAAAGAAAATATGGATGCACCAGGCTTCCATTCTCGTGAGCCAAGGCAAAAAGCTTGCGGTTCGCGTCGCTGGCCGGCACCAGGAGATCAAGGGCGCTGCTTAATGGGCGCCTCAGAGCCGCCGGCAAAAAATGCCAACAATGGACGAACTTCTCCATTTGCACCACAGTGCGAAAACTGGAATACCCGGCAAAGATTTCGTCGCCTCCCAGGCCGGACAGCGCCACCTTCACTCCCGCCGCACGTGCTTGCTGCGCGATGACATAGGTATTCAAGCCATCCATGGAAGGCTGGTCCATCGCTCGAAGCGCCTCCGGTATGGCTACCAGCGCATCCTGCTGAGACAGCGAGATCTCATGATGGTCAGAGTGGAACCGCTGCGCTACGGCGCGCGAAAATTCCGCCTCGTTGAATTCGTCTTCACGAAACACCAGCGAGAACGTGCTCGCACGCGTGCCTCCAGAACTCAACAACGCTACCAGGCTGCTGGAGTCTATACCGCCCGAAAGAAATACACCGACAGGAACGTCGCTGACCAACTGCAGGCTTACCGCGTCTCGCAACTGCTGGGCCGTTTCTGCTGCAGCATTCCGGCGCGCGGCTTGCGAGTTTATCTCGAGCTGTCGGATTGTGCCGGAGCTCTCGTCAATCAAATCCCAATATTCTTCATCTCGGACAGTGCCGTCTTTCCAAACAAGAAAATGACCCGGGCGGAGCCCGGCAACGCCCTCAATAACCGTGGTTGGATCGTAGACCGATCCAAATCCCAGGTAATGAATTAACCCCGCCGGATCGACACGGCGACCTACAAGGCCCGTGCCCAGCAGAGTGCGCACTTCAGACGCAAACAAGAAGTGATTTTCTGAGTGGTGATAATACAAGGGCTTTACGCCCATCGGATCACGCGCCAAAAACAGCGATTGCCGCTGCGCGTCCCAAATAGCAAAAGCGAAAATTCCGCGTAGGTGTTTTAGACATTCTTGGCCCCAATAGCCGTACGCCTTCAGAATGACTTCTGTGTCGGAATTACTCACGAAGCTTACGTCGCGCTGTCGCAGCTTTTCGCGAACCAAGCGGAAGTTGTAGATCTCTCCGTTGTAGACGATCCAGTTACCCGTTGCAGGATCCTGCATGGGCTGATGACCAAACGGCGTGAGATCAAGGATGGCCAGCCGCCGGGCTCCCAGACCTACTTCGAATGCTTGGGATGGCGCGGTTTGGCGAATGGTAGTAGTGCCGGAATCGTCGGGTCCGCGATGAGCGAGCGACTCCGTGGCGCGCTCCAGCACATCTGCGGGAACGTGACGGTTACGTGCGAGTATGCCAACAATGCCGCACACGAGATCTGGTAGATTGATTAGAGAATCCCCTTCATACTACTGTGAAAATCTGTGGATAGGTGTTGTTCAACTGCATTCGGGGCGATGATCGCAGCAAAAGCATGTGCTACCATCCGTCCTTGCAAAGCATTTTGGGGGAACAGATTTCTGCGCAACCAGTGCCAGAGAAAGCGGCGCGGCAAAAATTGGAAGCGAACCCGTGGCAGGCAGAGCCGTCCTGCCGCGAGGTGCTGCTACTTACCACTTTTACCTACCTCATGTTCGCTGCTGTAATCCTCACTTCTACGAGTTTTACGGACCTGGTCGACAAGTTTGGTGACAGCTCCGCCTATATGTCAGTGGCATCGGCGTTGCGACGCTGGAGCTTTGACGGAATAGTCGTGAAGCAGTTCTGGGGTCTGCCGTACTTGATGGCTGCGGTTTCCTTTTTG
>QIAS01000194.1:8169-18310 GCA_003225615.1 Acidobacteriota bacterium
TCGCACTTCGCTGCTGCTTGTCTCCCTACTCTCGTCTCTGCTTTCAGTGGTGCTCGCTTACCGGTTATGGGGCGGTTGGGTCGCAGGTTTTTTCGTGGTGCTTAATTTTGACTGGATGCAGCGGTCTTTGCTGGGTGGGTCGGAACCGCTCTTCATGGCTTTGCTGCTGGGCGCTTTTCTCTCAATCCGGCGGGAACAGTGGCTGATCGCGGCTTTGCTGGCGTCTTTGGCGACGGTGGTGCGGCCCCTGGGTCTGTTTGCGTTAATCGGAGTTGGGTTGACTCTGCTTTGGAAACAGGATTTTCGGAAGCTCACCTATGCCGTCCTGATCGGCTTGGTCATTGGTGCACTTTATGTGCTCCCGCTCGCGCAACATTTCGGAGATCCGCTGGCCAATGTAAGTAGATACCAGATAACCGATTGGGACGGCAGTTTTCCTTTTACCTGGCCCTTTCTTGCTTTTGTTTATCAAGGCGGATTGCAGCCGGCCCCTTGGACGAACCTGGCACTGACCTTCGGGTGGATCTTTTTCGCCGTGCTTGGCAGTGTGGCAATGATTGGAACGGAGAGATTTCGTAATTATGGTCGAACTCATCTCGCTGAAATCCTGTTTGCAGCACCTTACCTGGCCTTTCTCTTTATGTACAATTCCAGCTTTTGGGCACGAAGTAATTTCCCGAGATTTGTAATTCCGGTTATTCCTTTTGTCCTGTTTGCATTGGACAAGTGGATTCCCAAGGATAGACGTCTCATGTGGAGCTTGGGACTTGGAGTATCGGTTTTGGCAGCCTCGTCGGCACTTGGGATTCGGAACATTATGTCCCTGCTCCACAAGACGGTTGGTTAAGCAGACGGGCGCTGAAAAGCCACGATTCACATCGTCGTAAGGAATTTTCCCGAGCCGCGAGAGAGAGTCGCGGCCACCTCGAGCAGATCCTCAACGTGTTTGCCCCAACTAAAGTTCTGAGAGCACAGCAGTCCTTTCTCCCGCATCACCAAGCGAAGTTCCGGCGAGTGCGCAATAGTTTCCAGTCTGCCCGCCAGATGCTGCGCTGAGAATCGCGGGAAATACACAGCAGCATCGCCGCAGATTTCGCGGTGTACCTCTAAATCGGAAGCTACGACAGGTAACCCGCTCGCCATAGCCTCAACCAGGGGGTGTGCAAAGGATTCGGCATAGGCCGGCGTGACATACGCATCACAGGATTGGTAGAGCTTGTGCAATAAGTTGTAAGGCACAGCGCCTAGTTCGACTACGTCTTCTGATAACCCCAGATCCCTAATCAAGGCGGCTTCGGATTCGGCCCGATATGAGCCGGGATTGTCTTCCGTCCGCAATTTGCAGGTCAGAAGCAACCTGATTCTTCCCGGCGCGAGCCGTTGCTTCACAATTTGCAGCGCGCGAATCAGCGTCCCGAAGTTACGGTAGTAGTTGTAGTGACTAACAAACAGCAGGCGGAAAGCTCCGGCGGATTCCGCAAGCTTGGCCTGCACGTCTCGGGAGAGCGATTTGCCATTCCGCGCGAATCGGTCGGCATCGAAACCATGGTGGATAGCCACGACATTGTGACCGGTCCAGTCATGTAGTTCGCTCGCAAACGCCGCACTGGGCGCGATGGTGCATTCGGCACGCCGGATCGATGCTGCCGCGAACAGCGCTTTAAGGTGGGTGTCGAGCCACAGGCGATGATCGGCCCGGGTACGAAGGTCGTTCTGGAAATCCAGCGAGGTATATAGCGAGTTACGGCTGAGAAGGATCTGCGGAATCGGAGAATTCCACAGAGCGAAGTTACCGGCCGAAAGCAGAACATGCGCCCCACTACGCTTGACCAAACCAGGAAGAATCCACTGCTCACGCAGGAAGCGGCGCCAAGTCCCGAAATCCTGCACATCGTCGAGAATGGAAACATTCGGTGAGGATGGCAATTCCTCGGCTAATTGTCTGGAAACGAGAACCGTAGTCCGTACGCCAGCCCTGGCCGCCAGATGGGGAACGACATTGCGAACGTACGTGAGCCCCCCACCAGCAGTGGAGGCGATTGCATTAATGAAAAGATGAATCATTGCGACACAATAGGCGCAGGTGCTGGTGCGACCCTAGCGTGCCAGAGGTCCACCCGGACCGTCTCTCGCGCCGGAGGCGGGGTCAGATCCATGAGCATGAAGGCAGCACTCCAGAAAAAAACGGTCAGATAATATCCCACCGCAAACAGCCAATCTTCAAAGATTGCGTGCACCAAGCCACCCACCAGGATCATGGCTAGCGGAATGGAATAGTGAAAAGGATGAGCGGCTCTCCGCATCCACCGGCACACTCTCGCAATGCTCTGCAACAACATGAACAGCAGAAACACAAAGGGGCAGAGACCCAAAAGACCCACCCAGGACGTAAGTGCCAGATAACTGCTTCCATGCTCGCGGTCGGTAGACGAACTCGATGAAAATCTTCCAATGTTCCAATAGGTCCGATCTCCCGAGGCGGTTCCGAAACCGCTACCGAACCAGGGATGCTCTTCAATTACCGAAATTGTTTCCTGCCAGGGGCTCTTTCGCGATCCCAAAAACCCTTGCTCTCGCTTGTCTTTGTACAGAATCGAAGAAGTAAGGGAGTTCGTGAACTGATCGAAATGACCTGGTTCAACTACAGCCCCTACCGCCAGAAAAAAGATGACTACGCCCGCCCCTTGCATTAAGAGCCTATGTTTGCGAAGAGAAACACAGAGGAGAATTGCACTTACGGCGAAGGCAGCCATGGCGGCGCGGGAGAGTGCGTAGCAGATGAGAAAAACGCACATCAGCACCGCCAGTGCCCGGCGGTACCGTAAAAACCTGCTATCGCCCACCAAAGCTCCCCATAACAGCATAGGACCAGCAACTACGCCCATAACCGCACCCAAAGAATTAGGGTTGCCCCAAATTTCCAAATTGAAGACCAGGTAAGCGATGGCACTTACGTATACAGCGATTTCGCACGCCAGCAGCATTCCCTTGAAAAAACTTTCTTCTCTGCCCCTGATCACAAGCCGCGCGCCAGAGGCGCCGAATAGAAACAACAGAAACAAGCTCAAAACTTTAGCCAAAGCGGTTTGCGGATAGATCGACGCGAGAGCAGAAACCATCGCCGCCAGGACACAGAAGAACGCCGCAAGGTGAAAAGCTCCAAAATGCTGGCGCTGACCCTTCATCCACTTGATATACCCAACGGTAGCACCCACGCCGAGCACCAGCCAGCGCGCCGAAGTAAAAACTTCTGTCAAAGGAACATCCATCCCGGCCCAGAGGAATGCGATGAGCAAGGCGGGAAAGAACGCCCTTTCAAAATGCCAGGTGCTCACAGCGATAATCTGAATAAGCAGAATTCCGCCTAGTAAACTGATGTCGCTGAAGTAACCTGGATGAGACTGAGCAAAGAACAGCAGACCAATCGCGCCGATCCCGAGAGCGGCGAACAGCAGAGCCCGAAGGGAATCTTTCATGCGGACCTCGGACAAACAAAGTCCACTGCCTCGACCAGGCCAGCAGCCCAAGTCTGGGGTGAATACGACCGGATTCGCTGGGCACTACGCAACCCCATCTGCTCCCTAAATTCGGGCTGCCGAGCAAGCCTATAGAGGGCTGCAGACAACCCATTCACGTCGCGAGGCGGCACAATGTATCCATTCCAGCCATCTATCACTAAGTCCGCCGCGCAACCTGCCACGCTGGTCGTGACCACCGGCAAACCGCATGACATGGCCTCGTTGACCACTAATCCCCACGGATCGCTGTGAGTAGGCAGGACCAGCGCTTCCGCAATTGCGTAAAGTTTGCCAAGCTGTTCCCGATGCAGGAAACCCACACAATGCACCGACGTCAAACGCTCAGTGGCGATCAGATCTAACAATTCGGTTCTCGCAGGGCCATCTCCAACCAATACAAGCCCAATCCTTGCGCGAATCTCAGCATCCAGTTTGGCATACGCTCGGAGGAGTTCGAAGATACCTTTCTCGATTACCAGTCGGCCGACGTAGAGAAAAAAGCGCTCAGGAAGTTCAAGCCTGTCGCGTAAGTCTGATGCATTCACCTCTTGCGCCACACCCGCAAAGAAATCGACGTCAACGGCATTGGGCGCGGTGAAAATCGATTGCGGCGGCACTCCCAGCTGACACAAATAGGTAAACGAAGATTTTCCTGGGACCACAAACGCCCGACAACAGACCAGAAAGCATGATTTGAGCAACTCGACTATCCCGCGAGCCTTGCGACAATCATTCGCAGTACTCTCGGACCAAAGCAGCAGCGGCACTCCATTGCGACGGGCCCAAACAGCAGCATTCCAAGACGATATGTAACTGTATCCGCCACAGACGATGGCTTGCGGGCGAATGCGATCGAGTGAGGCGGTCACACCAACATTGAGCAGTAAATTATATTTGCCGATGCGGCGCCGCCAATGAGGCAGGACTTCATGCGAAAAGCTGATTTCTTCCTTATAAACCGGCCATTGACGGAGACTGCGGTCTGTTTCCGAAAGAAAAATCACATGCAAATCAATCTCAGGTTGCGCCGCAAGAGCATTGAAAACCGGAATTCGGTAAGGAGCGATGATCTCCGTCAGGATAACCAGCCGTCGCTTCATCGCAAACATTCCTCGTAGACTCGGGTCAGTCGCTCAGCTTGATGGGCCAATGTTAAACCCTGCAAAACAGTCTGCCGGGCAGCGTCCCCAATCCGTTTTCGCAAAGCTTCGTTCGCCAGGAGATCTGAAATTGCGGTAACCAATTCTTGCGGATCATCCGACCCGACGAGATAGCCGTTCACTCCGTGCTGAATGATCTCTGCAATACCCTGACCGCGGCAGCCAATAACTGGTTTCCCTGCCGACATTGCTTCCAGGTAGACACAACCCAGTCCTTCATAGCGACTGGGCAATGCGAAAATCGTGCATCGTTGCAACAATCGGGCAACGCTGGCCCGGTTCTGCCGACCCAAAAAACGCACCGAGTCCGTTATCTTCAGCGCAGATGCCAAGGCAAGTAAACCAGCCCGTTCCGGCCCATCCCCAACGACTTCGCAGGAGAGACCGGGATACTTCGTCTTTAATCGGACAACCGATCGGAGCAACGGGTCATGCCCTTTGATCGGAATCAGATTCCCGATGCTGAGGATCACGGGGTTGCAAGCTTGATCGTCACGGGCGGGCAGGAAGACGCTGGGGTCGACGCCGTTATAAATCACCGACATGCTGGAGGAGTTGCCTGTTCCGTCCAATACCTGGTCGCGTACATGTTGGCTTATGCAGATAACACGGCTCGCTGAACGATAGACCATGGTTGAAATGCGACGACACCAGCGACCAGCATGGCCGCGCACCTGCACACTTGAATACGCATCGAGGCCGTGCACCGAGACCACGAAAGGGACTCCCAGTTCGCGACTGAGCAAGGCAGCAGCGTGTCCGCAGGGCAGTGGAGCATGCGCGTGAATGAGATCAAAGGGCTTATGCCGGTGCTTTTGGCGCACGACGCTCAGCAAGCGGGCAAAGAGAAACGCACCCGCGCTGGGCAACCCGAAACCCCCGGGCAGCGAGAAATAGGAAAAGCTTCCGGCAACCGGCAAACCGGGGTGAGGCAATCTGGGGCGCCGGTAAACCGGTCGCACTCCCATTACCGTGTTGCTGACCCCATTCTTGGCCAACCAGGATAGCGGTTCCGCAATGAAACAGCCGCTGGCATCATCTTCCAGCGAAGGATAGAAAGGCGTGAGGGTAAGAACATGGATATTCGCCGTCGGGGTCGTGGACGTCATGTGACGCAGCCACGGCGGTTACCCGCCAGACGCCAAAAAATCTGTTCCCATTGGCAGGTTATCCGCCCCCAATCAAAATTTTCGCTGTGAGTCCGGCCGGCTCGGCCCATGGTCTGCCGCACAGTGGGACTTAAGATGAGTTGGTGGAGGCGGCTAAATAATTCGTCGTCCTCCCCAACCATATATCCAGTCTGGCCATCGACCACCGTCTCCGGATCGTAATGTTTGCGAACAATTACGGGGAGTCCACAGGCTGCTGCCTCGAGAATTACTTTGGGGGAGCCCTCCCAGCGAGAAGGAAACAGAAAAATATCCGCTTGTCGGTATTCGTTCCGGACAGAAGTTCGTGAAAGAACACCAGCAAAAGATACGTTAGGCTGGCGTCTTGCCGCGGTCCTGATCTCCGCAGCCATGATGCCATCTCCCACGATCACGAAATCCGCTTGGGGAAACCGCTCAGCCGCTTCGATTACGGTTTGTGGGCCTTTGAAGGGCCGCAAGGAGCCCACAAAGAGCACTCGCGGACGAGGATTGTTTGGACGCTCCCAGTCAGGACTGAAGAACTTTGTGTCGACTCCAGTGGGCACGGTTTCACTAGGAAGACCGTATTCCGCTTCCAGACTCCGCTTAACCGATTTTGAGTTGCTGAACAGATAATCGCAGCGCAGGACGGTCTGCTCGATTAAAGCAATATTTTGCGGAGCAATCGTCGATTCATCGCGCCAGTTTGACTGTGATTCAACCGTACCCACCGTGACTCGCCGGTCGTGCCAAATGGACCTGAGCTTCATGTACCAACGACTGGCCGGAGATGCTTTTACATAGAACAACAGGTCGTGGCCACCGAACAAGAATTCCGCCAATATCCGTGGCGTCTGCCGGCGCAGGGGGAGCCTGATAAGGCGAGTGTTGGGTCTCTTGCTGATCCTTGGATCTGGCGTGCCCACCACGAATGTACTGATATGAAAACGACCCGGATCGAGCCGATGAATGATGTCACGGGCATTCATCATCTGAGCATTGATCGCGTCCTCATCGGCCATGCTCTCGACCAGAATTCGCACTGGATTCATTGATTGATTCACCTGGGCACGTAATCACTTCTAGCCACAGGCCGATACAGATTGTCTGACCGTTTTCGCCGATTTTATCTGAAGATCCCGCAAGCGCGCGCGCAGTCGAAGATGGGGGTACTGCACATGTAACGGGCGGGCGAGATGCCGGCGTGCATGTTCCAACAATCGCCGTCCTGTTCGCTTTTCGGCATCGAGGGGCAGCGGAGTTCGTTCCCGTGGATCGGCTTCCAGATCAAACAACTGCTCGGCAGGACGATCGAAGTCGAGGATAAGCTTGTATCTAGTCTCCCGGACTGCCAGAAGGCGCGGGCCCACGCGGGCATCGGCGTGAAAAGGATTCGTGCAGTTCCCGACCGATTCTACGATGGCAGGCTCGTCCCACGCACTTCCCTCTTTCAAATGATGCCATACGCTGTGGCCTTCGAATTCTGTAGGAATCGGCACTTTTAATATGTCTAGCAACGTAGGCGCCAGGTGCAAGTGGCTGAAGGGCGCGCTGGGCAATTCGAACTTAGCTTGTTGCGGCACACGCACGAGCAAAGGAGCGCGAACAATTTCTTCCGACAGCTTCGATGGTGGATGGTAGCGTCCCTCATGGTCAAGGAATTCTTCTCCGTGGTCCGCGGTAAATGCAAAAACGCAGTCACGCCATTGATGAAAGCGGATCAACGTGTTTACGAGGCGTGCAACTTGCGTGTCAACCCAACGAATACTCGCGTCGTAAAGTGTGACGATGTTTTCCCGATGACGGTTAAACCGCTTCGCACTCAGATCGGAACGGTTCCAGTAAGAGTTCAGATAACGCGCACGGAAAGGCGTAACTTCGCTGTGACCCATACGCGCGAGCGCGTTTTCAGTCGGGTAATAAGGCGAATGCGGATCCATCAAATGCAGCCACAAGAAAAACGGTTTCCGCCCAACCAACTCCAGCCAGGCACTTGCTTGATCGACGAGTACGTCAGCAGCAGGAAAACAGCGAAGCGCATCCAGCGAATCCGAACGCGGCGTTGCCATGCGCTGGCAGTACTGGAAGTAGAGTTCCTCGTAGGCTGCCTCGGCCAGACGCCATTGACTGGAAATTTTTCTCAAAGAGCTGTTGATACGATTACGAAATTTCAATCCTCCATTTCCGGACGCCCCGTTCGATGAGGTCACGGGCGAATCCGCATCCAGAAAATCCCTGAAATTGTCGAAGCCCTGCTCGTATCCGAACGAAGGTGAGAGGTAAGGATTAGCGGCGACGAACGCAGCCGTCTCGTATCCGAACTCTTTTAAAACCGACGCCAGGGTCGGTTCTCCGGGAGCGATGCCGATGACGTCACGTCCTAAAGCCAGCGGGTGACGCGACGCCAATACGCTCGGCAAAGAATAATAGGTCGGCGCACCGCCTACGATTGCATGCGGAAACACCATGCTCTCGGCTGCGAGACAGTCCAGAAAGGGAGTGGTGGGACGACCGTAGCCCATGAAACCGACGTGGTCCGCTCGCAAGCAGTCAACCGTCACCAGCAGGAGGGAGTGGCGCTTGTCCATTCAGGCGCCCCACCCAATTGCTGACCCACGATTCCCATAACCTTGCTGTTTCACTCCAACCCTCAATGCTCCTTGACTATTTTCGTACGTGCCTGTGTTCACTATCTGCCATAGGTCTGCATCGTGCACATATAGCAAGTCGGGATACTTCTTTTCCAGGACTGACAAAAATCCGTTGAGAAGCCGCAGGGTTCGGCTGCGGAAGTCTTTCAAAGAAGAATGAAAATTAACCGCATGCATCGAGATGACAGCGGGTATGCCACGGGAGAAACATTCCTCAGCAGCGCGGAAACAATGCTCCAATGAAAAACAAGAATTAGTAGCTGGTTCGAAATCAATAGTTCGCGTAACCTGCAAAATACCGTGACGGTCTATGCGAGGCGGCGCAATACCGGGGCCGTTTTGCGCGACGCGGATACCATTCCGTGCCCAGGCTCGGTGAGTATCGTCATTTGCGCGGTACCCCGGCGCACAAGCGGATAGTGGGGACGTTCTGAAGAGCGTTTTGAATAGAGTAACAGCCTCGTTAATCACCTGGTCTTGGCATCTCAGAGAAAGGAAACGCTCGTTGCGGCGAGCTTCGGGATTCCAGTATTCGTAACCGATCCATGGCATGCGCCAATAAATGTATGCTGTTTCCGCCTTCCACAAAGTGCGCAAGAGCTGAGCACGATCGTCCTGCTGCGCCAGGACACATTCTGCGACGCGCTTACAAAAATGTGTGCTGCCATGCAGTGCCGGATAAAAATGTCCGTCGTGCATTCCGGCGGCATAGCTTTCAAAGAGACCCGGACGGCTCCAACGTCCTGGCAAACCGTCCGACAGCGGCCGAAGGTGAATTCGTCTGAAATCGTCCGCCACACATTCTTGGAAATCCACATTAGCGAGGACGAAATTCATCTCCAGGCATGCGGAGCGGCCTGCCGAATCCCGATGTCGTTTAAGCAGGTCGGCGACAGCAGCTACATCGTCGGCCGTCTCCAGCGTGTAAAAATCGTAGGGCCTTTGTCCGAGATCAATTCCCGCGGATCGCAGTTGCTCAAAACCTTCCCGGTCGCGCACGCCGGCACGCCCCCAGTCGTCGCTCTGGAGAAGCACGAGCGGCCGATCAAAACAAAAACTTCGAATCGGCATAAGGCTAGGGCTGCGCCAGAATCTGTGAGCCACTCTCAGCATGGGGAACTTCCTTTACGGTACTGCACTGCTGGAAGCTGGCGTGAGTACCACCCAGAGCACCTACTTTACTTTCGGGCTAAGACGCTGTAATTGCCAGTTGCCTGGTCATTGCGAGTCTTGGCCAGCGTTTCCAGGGTCAAGGCCATAACGTTCAGAACGGGTATTGCCGTCACGCCAACCACCATACGCAGAAAGGGATATTTCGCAAAAATGCTGAGGCATACGGCAAATGACCGGAAGAAACCCGAAATTGTCGAGCCTTCTGGGATGATTTCGACTTGACCAAAAGGTCGCAATATATGACGTAGGCCGGCCGGGAGAAAACGCCAGTGTTCTTCATCCACGGCGCGAGGATAAAAAGCAGCAACGCTGAGAAGCGAGATCCCTCCGGGCTTCAAGACCCGGTAAATCTCCGACGCGCCACGCCCTGGTTCTGAGAGATACTCCAGCACTTGCGTGCAGAAAACTAGATCGAAAGTATTTTCTGGAAAAGGGAGATGGCAGGCGCTTGCACGGACATTTACTAATGGTGAGCTTGCTGTGTCGAGTGCAACATACTGCTGAATTCG
>QIAS01000316.1 GCA_003225615.1 Acidobacteriota bacterium
CCTTAAAACTTAAACCGGTAGGTATGCAACTAACTTTAGAGAGTGGGATTTTGGAGCGCCGCCGCGAGACCCAATCGCAGATCGGGCTCACGCGCCATCAGCGGCGCGAGAACATGCGCGGTGCTTTTGCCGTAACCAAACCTGCCGAGGTGCAAGACCGCGAAATCCTGCTGGTCGACGATGTTTTCACCACCGGAACCACAGTCTCGGAGTGCGCCCGGATGCTCCGTCGCGCCGGCTCGCCTCGGGTTTGGGTAGCCACAGTGGCCCGAACGCTCAAAATCGAGGCGACTTACGCCATTTCCGAAGAAGAAGAGGAATCCGGCCTGGCCAAGGCTGCACACGGCTGAGCTGGCTCTTGCGGCAGGTTAGAACGTTCAGGATGGATGGAGTAAGGCTTTAGTGATGTTTGCGGCTTGAATATTCGGCATTACAGTGGAAAATTGGCAGCGGTCCAAGGCCGGACTTTCGGGATACGTAGCAAGTCTTTAACCGTATGTCTGGAAAGTTTCACAATCCGATCGGAGTAGGCAGAAACACCATTGTTCCGCCTGCGGTGTTAATGAGCACTCATCAGGACGGCAACGGCCACGCGCTGCACGCGCCCGTGCTCGTGCTCAACGCCTCCTACGAGCCGATCAACGTGTGCGCTGCGCGTCGCGCCATTGTGCTTGTGCTCAAGGGCGTCGCGATGACCGAGGAAGAGAACGGTCATTTCCTGCACGCTGCGCGCCTTGCCGTGCGAGTTCCCTCTGTGATCCGTCTTCTCGAATACCGTCGTATTCCGCACCAGAGCCGGGCTCTGTCGCGGAAGAACATCCTGCTGCGCGACCGCAATACCTGCCAATACTGCGGCGAAGTGCTGCCTTCGAGTGAACTGACGCTCGACCACGTGATTCCCCGCTCCCGCGGTGGTTCCTCCACCTGGGAAAATCTTGTCGCCTGCTGCCATCCGTGCAACCGCCAAAAGGGAAACCAGTTCCCTGCCGAAGCCGATATGAAACTCCTGCGCGAACCGCGCGCCTTCAATCTCCACACCAGCCGTCACATCATGCGACTCATGGGACGCTCGGACGACAAGTGGCGGAAGTATCTCTTCTACTAGGTTTCAAGGTCTCAAGGTTTCAAGGTCTCAAGGTTTCAAAGTTAAGACCAACCGTTACACTGTTCAAAGCGGGTGAGGACGCCGCCAGGAGGCCTTGTGGCACGTTCTTATCGTGAATTGCTGGCCTGGCAAAAAGCCAACGAGCAAGTTTTACCTTGAAACTATTAAACCTTGCCCCCTTGAGACTATGAAACCTTGCACTCTTGAAACTTTGAAACCTTGAAACCTATTTCTGCTGCTCCGGCGGTTTCTGCCCCTTGGGAATTTCCTTCCCATCGTAGGTGATCTTCACATTTGATCCGAACCGTTTGTAGTTGCTGTACTTCACGATCTCACGAATGTGCACTTCCTGCATGGAGAAGTGCAGCGTGTCATCGGCCTTGGTATAGGTGGGGAACCAGTATTTGTTATCAATCTGCTCGCGCCAGGTAGTGAATTTGGGGAAGAGGTTCTCGCCTTTCTTACTGCGTATATCCGGCACGGTCTTTCCATATGTTTTGACGATCTGGAAATCGTGGTCGTCCACCCATACCCGTCCCTGAAAATAGCGCTTGTCTTTCTCAATAGTCTTCGGCGCGATGTCGAAAACGTAGCAGTGCAACTCGTCTTCTTGCTGCTGGCCTACATAGAGGATGTTGTATTCGTTGATTTCATCACTGGTCAGCACGAAGGGCAGGCGGTTGCGAATGTCGCTGAGGTCTTCCTTGGTGATGGAAATGCCGCCGTTTTCGAGACTCGATTGTGGCGCGAACACTACGTTCTCCAGCCGTTTTCCTTTGTCATCAAAGAGCACATCGAAGACTTCCTGGTACTCTCCGGTGACCGTGCTCCCGTCGAGAGTCTGCACCTTCACTTCCTGCCGGTAGGTGTACTGGTCGCGGGCTTCCTTGAATTCTTTTTCCTTGGCGGCAAAACGGTGGATGATTTCTTCCGGTGTAATGCCTTTGGGCTGGGACGTATCGAGCTGCCCTTCCTGGGCGAGAACGTTGAGCGAAGATAGGAACAAAAATGCAATGACGAAAGCCAGGAGTTCGGCAGAGCGCAATACAAGTTTCATAAGAATTAGTGTATCGAAAAACGGACTGGAAAAGGCTCGAACCGGATTAACGCAACTTCCCAACTCCGAAAACCCACTCATGCTGGCACCGGGATTGGGGAAGCTGCAGTTCTGCCTAATAAAATTAGATGCGAGGCAATGACCGGAGTTGCCGGGAAAACACTGCCACCTCGGCTCCGCGCTCCAGTTTTGGGTAGGGCACGGCTTCAGTCGTGCCGCTCAGCCCTGCAATGTTGCAGGCTTTAGCCCCCGAGGTATTTGGTTCAAAGCATTTTCAAAACCCTTCTAGTACACTGAGCCGTTCTTTTGGAGGCCTTCATGCGCCGTCCCACTTTCCTGCTTTACATTTCTTTACTCGGCATCACCTTTTTCTGCCCCCTCGCTTTCGCGCAAGCGAAACATAACTTCACCTTCGAGGACATGATGGCCCTCAAGCGCGTCGGAGAGCCGGTTCCTTCGCCCGACAGCAAGTGGGTGCTGTTCAGTGCGGTGGACGTGAGTCTCGAAGCCAACACCAAGACGCCGCATGTCTGGATCGTCCCGCTTGCCGGCGGCAAGGAACGCGAGATCATCAGCGATCAGGACGCCGATCGTCCCCGCTGGGCGCCCGACGGCAAGCGCTTTGCCTTCGTCTCGACCAAAGAGGGGGGCTCCCAGATTTGGATCGCGGATTTTGATGCCGCAACCGGCAACGTCACCGGCGTGCACAAGCTCACTTCCATCGCCACCGAAGCCGACGGCGAACTCTGGTCGCCCGACGGCAAGACCATCGCCTTCACCTCCCGCGTTTATCCCGAGTGCACCGGCACGCCCGCTGAGCAGGAGAACTGCAACAAGCAGAAGATGGAGGAAGTTGCGAAATCGAAAGTCAAAGCCTTGATCTTCACCCGACTGCTCTATCGTCACTGGAACGCATTTCAGGCAGGAAAGCGCAGCCACATCTTCGTAATTGGAGTTCCAACGAGTACGGGACCCGTCGAGCCCCTTATCGCGAATATCGCGCGCGATCTTACGCCCGGTGACTACGACGCCCCATCGTTCAGTCTCGGAGGCCAGGACCTCTACGCCTTTTCCCCCGACGGCCAGGAGCTTTGCTACACTCGTCCCGGTCCATGTGGAGACGGCCGCCTCGCCCGTCCAGCCAAAAAACATCACCGCCGACAACCCCGCCTCCGACGAAACGCCCGTCTACTCGCCCGACGGCAACTACATCGCCTACCGCGCCCAGCAGCGTCCCGGATACGAGAGCGACCGCTTCCGGCTGATGCTGTATGACACGAAAACGGGGAAGAAGAAGAATCTCACGGAGAATTTCGATCGCTGGGTCGGATCGTTCGCTTGGGCATTGGACTCGAAACGGATTTACCTCTCGGCCGAGAACCTGGGGGTGGCGCCAATTTATACGGTTCAGGTCGATGGCGGGCCTGTTATGAAGCTGATTGAAGGGCCATCGTATTTCGATGACCTCGCGATCACGGCGAATGGCTCGAAGCTTGTTTTCACACGCATGTCAGCTCAAGCACCGAACGAGATTTACCTCTCCCAGTCTGTTAACCAGTCCTGCAAGCCGTATCGTCCAGAAGGGGTGTTCGGAGATCCGATCAAGCGTTGCGGCTTAGAATTCTTGTCAGCAGTAAACAATCAAATTCTCTCGCAAGTCGCCATGTCCCCGCTCGAGAGCTTCTGGTTCACCGGCGCCAATAATGACAAAGTCGAAGGCTTCCTCGTCAAACCACCCAACTTCGACTCCAACAAAAAATATCCTGTAAAGTTCCTCGTCCACGGAGGCCCCGAAGGCGCCTGGGGCGACGACTGGTCCTACCGCTGGAATCCCGAACTCTTCGCCGCCAACGGCTACGTCATCGTCATGATCAACTTCCACGGCTCAACCGGGTATGGCCAGAAATTCATTGACGCCATCAACGGCGATTGGGGAGGCGCTCCCTTTGAAGACCTCATGAAAGGCCTCGACTACGCCGAGCAGCATTACCCCTTCATCGACAAAGACCGAGAATGCGCACTGGGCGCGAGCTACGGCGGATACATGGCCAACTGGATTCTCGGCCACACCAATCGGTTCAAGTGCATCGTCTCCCACGATGGCATGTTCAACACCGACTCTGCCTGGGGCACTACCGAAGAGCTTTGGTTCAACGAGTGGGAGTTCAAAGGCACGCCGTGGACCAATCGCGAGCTCTATAGAAAATGGTCCCCACATCTCGCTGCACCCAGCTTCAAAACGCCGACGCTGGTGGTGCACGGCCAGCTTGATTACCGTCTGGACGTTTCCGAAGGCTACCAGCTCTTCACCACGTTGCAGCGCCTGAACATTCCCTCAAAGATGCTCTACTTTCCCGACGAGGGCCACTGGGTGCTGAAGCCGCAGAACAGCCGGCTGTGGTATCAGACGGTGAACGGCTGGGTGGATCAGTGGGTGAAAAAATAGTCAGTCGGTGAAGAAATCGATGGCGGTTTATGAAGGCCGAGGGTCCCCCATCCTAGCGCGCTTTTTGCGCTAGGGTGGGGATTTCCCATCGCCAGGCACGTAAGACGTATTCAACGCTCCCCGTTCTATTCCGGCGGATGCGATTTCTTAATCTTGTCGGCACACTTTTCTCTGTTGCGTTCTTCTTCTTTCTGTTCACACTGCGAAACTGATTGCCCCGGATCCAGAGCCTTCGGCTCATCCGCACTAAATGTCCCAGTTTGGCCATCCGGAATCGCAACCGAAGTTGCACTCGCGCCACCGCC
>QIAS01000247.1:0-1729 GCA_003225615.1 Acidobacteriota bacterium
TGACCCGATCACCCGATGAGCCGACCACCCGTCTTGTGCTCTGCGGTACGCCGCGTTTTGCCGTCCCCACGCTGGAGCGACTGACACAAGCCGGTTTCCAGATTGGATTGATAGTCACTCAACCCGATAAGCCGCGCGGACGTGGTTTGGAGCTATCGCCATCGCCTGTCAAAGAACGTGCCTTGGAACTTGGGCTTGCCGTGACCCAGCCGGAAAAGATCAAAAACAATGAGCAACTTCGATCGCAACTTGCCGATCTGCATCCTGATGCCATTGTTGTGGTGGGTTATGGGCGGATCATTCCCCAATGGATGATTGATCTTCCACGACTCGGCAACATTAATCTGCATGCGTCGCTTCTGCCTAAATACAGAGGCGCCGCTCCGATCCAGTGGGCAATTGCCTGTGGCGAAAAGATTACGGGAGTGACCACAATGCGCATCAATGCGGGATTAGACACCGGCGATATCCTCCTGCAAAGAGAGATCCCTGTGGCGCCGGACGATACCGCGGTGACGATAGCACCGCAAATGGCCACTGTCGGCGCGGACTTGATGGTCGAAACTCTTCAGAAATGGCTGGCAGGCGGCATTACTGCACGGCCCCAGGATGAATCGCAAGCCACCTTGGCCCCAATACTGAAAAAGGAAGATGGGCGCATGGACTTCAGCCGTCCGGCAGTGAACATTTGCAACCGTCTACGCGGTTTTCAGCCCTGGCCGGGCGCGTTTACCAGCTTTCGCGGCAAGAACCTTCACGTTTGGGCCGCCCGGCCAGCCACTCCGAGACTCGCTCCTGCTACCATTGCCATTGAGGGCGATCGCTTGTTCGTCGGCGCGGGTGAGAGTACTGCGATCGAATTGCTGGAAGTCCAGCCGGAGGGCAAGAAGCGAATGCTGGCACGAGACTTCATTCACGGATACCATCCGCAGCCCGGCGAGAAGCTCGGCGCGGACTAAGCCTCGCCTTGCCCGCGAGTTGCTCAATACTGCCTGCTCACTATTTTGATGCCCGTCTCGCCTGCTCGCGCTGCTGCTTTTGAAATCCTGATGCGGGTTGAGCGCGACAACTCTTACGCCTCTGAATTGCTGCATGCGGCAAGGTATCTGAAGCTTTCTCCTGCAGACCACGGCCTCGCCACCGAGTTGGTGATGGGCGTTTTGCGCTGGCGTTCGCTGCTCGATCAGAACATTGCAGCGGCATCATCACAGAAACTCGCCAAGTTGGATCTCGAAGTGCTCCTCGCGCTGCGCCTGGGCGTGTACCAGATGCTTTTCCTGGAACGGATTCCGCAACGCGCCAGCGTTCACGAAAGTGTGGAGTTGGTAAAACGCGGGCGCAAACAATCCGCCGCGCCTTTTGTCAACGCGGTGCTGCGCAAGCTTGCGCAAGTGCCACGCACAGAAGACCCCATATTAGCGATTCAGAGTGCAAGCACGATCGCGGCACTAGCCCAGTTGTCGGCACATCCGTTATGGCTTGTGAAGCGCTGGGTCGAGCAATTCGGATTTGCCACAGCAAAGGCCATTTGCATCTACAACCAGACCGTTCCCACGACGACGATTCGGCTGCGCGACGCCGGCGTGGAGGACGAACTCCGAAGCGCTGGGCTGGAACTCGCTCAGGGCACCCTGCTCACGCGTGCCCGCAGCGTCTTCCGCGGTGATGTAACCAAAACCAAAGCATTTGCTGCCGGTCGAGTCGCGATACAGGACGAGGCCTCACAACT
>QIAS01000247.1:1814-4908 GCA_003225615.1 Acidobacteriota bacterium
GGAGCTACATCCTCATCGGGCCCGGCTGCTGCGCAAACTGGTCAGCGCGCATAGGGTTCGGGTGCTCGCGGGCGACGCTCGCGACATTCCGCTCGTCGCCGAGTTCGATCGTGTGCTCGCCGACGTTCCCTGCTCTGGGACGGGAACTCTGGCGCGCAATCCAGAGATAAAATGGCGGCTCACCCCGGAAGACCTGGCCGACCTGCAATCGCGGCAGGTGGCGATTCTAAGCTCCGCCATGTCGCGTGTGGCGAGCGACGGCAGGCTCATCTATTCCACTTGTTCACTCGAACCCGAAGAGAATTCGGAGGTCATCGAGAAGACGCTCGCGGCTGACACACGTTCCTTCTGCTTGCTGGATTGCCGAGAGGAATTGAACCGCTTGAGTGAGGAGGGCGAGCTTGCACTGAAGGATACGGATTCTCTAGTAAGCGGAAAATACTTGCGCATCCTTCCAGGGGTGCATGGTTCCGACGGCTTCTTTGCGGCAATCCTGGAACATTGACTGGAAAGACTTCAGGGCTTCACTTCGAAGTTCACGGTAATGCCAGCCGCCACCTTCTGTCCTGGCGCGGGACTCTGCATCACGATGATGCTCGCTGGGGATGCTTGTGGAATGGGCGCGGGTAACGGGACACTGGTAGAGGTATTCGGCACTGCGGGTTGGGTCGCGATGCCCACCGTTCCCAAAAGCATTCCTCCTTGCACCAAGGCCGTAGTCGCGCTCCCGAGTGGCTGACCTACGAAGTTTGCCATCACGAAGGACTGAGGCTCAGGTGTGGTCGTGATCAGCAAACTGATCTTCGGCGCGGAGATGCCGCTGGCATTGGGAGGCGGACTCTGCGAGATCACTCGATCCGCCGGAGTGTCCGATATTGCAATCTGGGCAACCGCCCCCACATCGAGCCCGCGGCGGCGAATGTTCAGATCAGCGGCACGCCCGCTCTGACCAAGCACATCCGGAATAACCACGCGCTGCGGCCCCAGACTCTCAGCCACCCGCAACTGCCAGCCCCTGCGAACGTGCGTCCCCGCTTCCGGAAGCTGAGACATGACTTTTCCCTCGGGAATCTGCGGGCTGTAATACTGGCGTTCCATAATCAATTGCAGACCAACTGCAGCGGCGGCTCTATCCGCCTCAGTAGGGGTCAGACCGACAAGTTTTGGGACCTCAACTTCCCGCCCATGAATAGCCAGGCGCATGGCGGTCAGCGCAGACACGAGCGCCACCAGCAACAGCACCAGCACGAGCAGCGTCATGCGGAAGAAGCTTTTCATTGAGAGGTGATTATAGACTCGCGTCGCAGTGATCTAATGCGCTTCGTCGGCTGCGGGCGCCGCATCAGGCGTATCTACTTTTTGCGAAACCGTGCTTGGCGGTTTGGTTGGCGCCGGCTGGAATTCTCCGGGGTCGTGGCCGGCCAGAGCGGTATTCATGAAGTCCATCCAGACGGGCAGAGCAGCGCGGGCGCCCGTCTCCTTATTCCCTAGAGTTTTCTTTTCGTCATAACCGATCCACACTCCGCAGGTCAGGGTCGGCGAGAAACCGATGAACCAGGCATCCGTGAAATCGTTGGTGGTCCCGGTTTTCCCGGCAATTGGATATTTCATATTAGCGGCTGCGATTGCCGTACCATGCAGTACCACCTCACGCAGCATCGAAGTCATGATGCGGGCGGTGCGCGCGCTAATCGCGTCTCGCACGTCCGGAAAGTCTTCTTCCATGACGCGGCCCTGATAATCACTGACCTTGGTGATAAAACGTGGCGTGAGCCGCACCCCGTCATTTGGAAATACGCTGAATGCGGAAGTCTGCTCGATCAGCGTAATTTCTGCGGAGCCCAACGCCACCGGCAAATAGGCAGGGATATTCGAGCTGATGCCGAAGCGGTGGGCGTAATCGATTACGGTCTTAATTCCCATAGAATAGGCAAGCTTCAGCGCGGGAATGTTGCGCGACTGTGCCAAGGCCCGGCGCAAGGTGATCTGGCCCTCAAATTTTTCGTCGTAGTTATGGGGAGAATAAGGTCCAGATGCAGTCTGGAAGGTAAGCGGCTCATCCACGATAGTGTCGTCGGGCATGGCACCTTGGTCGATAGCGGCGGTATATACATACGGTTTGAATGACGAACCGACCTGGCGCAAGGCCTGTGTAGCACGATCGAACTTCGATTCGTTGAAATCGCGTCCGCCTACTAACGCCTTAATCGCGCCGGTGGCATTATCAATCGCGACCAGCGCACCTTGCGCACCTGAATCCTGCTCCAGGCTGACGCGGGCTTTTCCATCCGAACTCAAGGACAGCACTTTCACGTAAACGACGTCGCCAACGGAGATAATGTCCCGGAGCTTTCTCCTGGTCCACGCCGCGTCTGCTTGGCTGATCTGTGCCGTGTAACGGGAGAATTTGATGCTCGCCGATCCGGGTGACACTGCAGTCACCATGGCGTGAACATACCCATCTGTCTCCGGTTCATCATCCCAGTCCGGATGCTGGTACTTGTCCAAGGGAATGCCCTGGGCAATCAGATTGGGCAAATCGCTTTTCCAGCCATGGCGCCGCTCGTAAGCGGACAAACCGTCGAGCACAGCGCGGTTGGCAGATTTCTGCAGATCCGAATCTAAGGAGGTATAAACGCGCAACCCACCTTCGTGAACCTGGTCAGTACCGTACTTGCCTTCCAGGTAGCGGCGAATCTCCTCCACAAAATATGGGGCCAGGGAATTGACATCATGCTGCAGATTCAGCTGAAGTGGTTTGCCCCGGGCCGCCCCTGCCTGCTGGGTCGTGATTTTCCCATCTTCCAGCATGGAGTTGATCACCAGATTTCGCCGTTTCAAAGCGCGGTCGGGATGGTTAATCGGTGAGTAATAGCCCGGTGCCTTCGGCAGCCCAGCCAGAAGCGCCGCTTCCTCGAGGGCCAATTGTTTGGCGGGCTTGCTGAAATAAAACTCGGAAGCCGCTTCAAACCCGTATACCCCGTGGCCGAGAAAAATCTGGTTGGCATATAGAGTGAAAATCTGGGGCTTAGTAAAGCGACGTTCGATCTGAACAGCCAGAAGTGCCTCTTGGATTTTTCGATGAAAAGAGCGA
>QIAS01000248.1 GCA_003225615.1 Acidobacteriota bacterium
TCCGAAGCGAGAAATAGATCTACCGAAATATCACATCCCAGCGCCTTCAGAACTCCAACCGGGATCTCCAGACCGCTGCCTTCGATATTCATAGCGGCAATATCCCGCCACGTTTCAAATACCCGGAGATCGGAGGAAATAATCTGAATGCGGCCGTCGTTGCGCTTTCCCAGGATTGTATAGAAATACTTATTGATGGCTACACTCAGAACAGCACCCCCGAACTGTTCGTAGTAGGCGGGCAGATCTGTTCCCCCCCCGGCAAAGCTAATCCGCACTGGACTGCGTCCGATGAGCACTCTGTACGATCTCCTGTAAGGATGGCGAAGGTTGCGGTGAAGTCTCGATGGTAGCGACTTTGACGGGGGTTGGGGTGCGAAATGACCGTGCTATCAAAGTCCAAATCGTCTGCAATAGCAGTGAAAGGTCAAGAAAGGGTGAACACTCCAAAAGGTACTGGAGGTCAAAGCGGCATTTTTCTTCGGAGGAGTGCTGGTCCCGCAAGCCATGAACTTGCGCCAGGCCGGTCATACCAGGTTTTACGCTGAGCCTCTGCCGTTCCCATTCGGTGTAGTGATCTATGCGTTCCGGAGACTCGGGACGGGGACCGACCAGGGTCATATCATTCTTGAGTACGTTCCACAACTGGGGTAGTTCGGTAAGGCTGAGCTGCTCAAGAAATCGCTCCAGAACGGTTTCCGGGGTGTTGCGTTTAACGTTTAAACGAAGCATCCGAAAGCGTTGTCCGCGGAGACCACAACGTATCTCCCATCGGAATGCCTTGCCCTTTTGAATTCGGAGCATCATTGCAGCCGTGGCAAGGACGGGTGCTGCGGGTATTAATAGAAGAGAACTCAGCACCAGGTCCATAGCTCGCTTCAATCCACCAGTGACCAACGGGGTTGGTTGTGGCAATTGCAACACCGGAAGTCCGTCCAAATCGAGCAGGTTTGGTTTGCAAAGGTAAAGCTCGTAAAGCTCAGGAACCAGACTTACCTGAATCCCTTCATTGCGACAACGAGCCGCAAGATTCAACATCTCGTTGTGAGCGCAACTCGCCCCAACCAGGATCACTTCGTCGACCTCATACGTTTGAAGCAAATCCACGATACCTAAGGTTTTTACCGGAAGGGCGCGGGGAGTGTCTTTGATTTCGGGACTGCCAATAAAGGCGTCGGAGGGACTCAAGCAACCGACGACATAGCAGAGAATCTCCGGATGGCGTTGAATTTTTGTCTTAAGCTCGCGGGCGGTGCGTCCCGAGCCAACGATCACTACTCGTCGTCGGATGTGGGTAGCCAGCCGGGATCGGAAGGTTCGCTGCGTGATCCAGCGGATGCTTACAAAACCGATAAAGAGGAGAATACTGAAATATGCCAACACCAGCCGCGAAACGAAGGCGCTAGCGAGGTAAGCTCCGGCCAAAATACTGGCCATCAGGGTCAACAGACCCAAGAAAACACGGGAAAATACCGCAGGTAGATACCAGCCGCCGCGAAACCCATCCAAGCCCATCCATTCGTGAAGGGCGACCCAGATTACCAGTGCACCCACAAATTCCAGCCCAAGGACAGAAAAAGGTTTCCAGAGAGCAAGGGTGTACCCTGGGACTCCGTAGCGCAGGGCGTAAGCAATGACTAATGACAATGCAGCCCAGAGCAGGTCGGCGATCAGGATGTAATGTCGTAACTTATTCACGTTCATAGCAGGGCCTAGTTTGCACTGGCTGCCGCCACCGGCCTATACCGCGTGACAAGGGTGTATGCGATGCGCTCTGCCGCCATACCATCCCACAAATTGGGCGTTTGCCCAATTTTTGTTTGGCCGCCGAGGATACGTCGAATCCCACCCGCGAGGCGGTCCATATCGCGTCCGACGATGATGTTGGTTCCCGCACTCACGGTAATGGGGCGTTCCGTGTTTTCGCGAACCGTAAGGCACGGTACCCCCAAAAATGTGGTCTCCTCCTGAATTCCACCTGAGTCGGTTACAACAAATAGGGCACCGTGCAGCATGCCGAGAAATTCGAGGTAGGGAAGGGGATCGAGCAGGTGCAACTTGCCACCCAGTTGATTGAAACCCGATTGTTGTAGTCGCTGCCGGGTGCGGGGGTGAACCGGAAACAGAATATCGATTTCCCGGGAGAACTCAAGCAGTGTGGTGAGAATCGGTTGCAGGGTCGCCGGATCGTCAACGTTGGATGGCCGATGTAAAGTGAGCAAGCCATACGGTTGAGGCAAGTCGAGTGAGCGGGTTTGAATTGCCTGCGGCAAAAGCCGAACCACGGTGTCGATCATGACGTTGCCAACGAAGTCGATCTTCTCGGGTGCGATTCCTTCGCGCAGAAGATTCTGATTGGCATCTTCAGAAGGCGTAAACAGAAGGTCAGAAAGCTGGTCGGTCAACAATCGGTTCACTTCCTCCGGCATCGTTCGATCGAACGATCGCAGTCCAGCTTCGACGTGGGCAATGGGAACTTGTAATTTAGCACAGACGAGGGCGGCGGCGACGGTGGAGTTCACATCGCCATAAACGAGGACAATGTCAGGTTGAGACTGCACGATGACAGGCTCGATACGCGTCATGATAACGGCCGTCTGTTGGGCATGACTGCCGGAGCCTACGGCCAGGTTCTCATCAGGCTGGGGAATGCCCAGTTGCTGAAAAAACACCTCTGACATGTTGGCGTCATAGTGCTGTCCGGTATGTACAAGAAGTTGAGCAACCCCTCGATTGGTGAGCGCACGGTAAACCGGCGCGACCTTCATAAAATTAGGGCGCGCGCCAACGACATGAAGCACCAGCATCCGATCAGTTTCAGGGCTAAGCGGATTGCGCGGCAATGAAGTGAGTACCATTCTGGGTTTGAACCAATCCAGATTGAGTCACAGCTGTTTAGGGAACGACGAGCGCCAACTTGGCTTCCGCAGCGAGCAGTTTGTCTTCCAGCTTCTGCCGAATGGTTGTGAACAGAGCGTGCGCAATGCTTAAGTGAATATCTTCGATCAATTGCATGTTGTCGGATGGGACTACGAGGCAGAGATCGCACAGCTTCTTCATTTTGCCGCCTTGAAAACCGGTGAGGCCCACGCGGTAACCACCTGCATCGCGAGCAGTCTGAAGCGCTCTTAACACGTTCGGAGAGTTTCCACTGGCACTAATCGCGAAGGCCACATCTCCGGGCTCAATCAGGTTCCGCAAGGCGGTCATCATGGGGATGCTGTCAGTGAGGGCGATGGCGCGAAAACGTTTCGGATGGCTGCCGCGTGCCGTCGCGCCTTTGCCCAGGTCGCAAGCGAAATGAGAGGCCAGGGCCGCGCTGCCGCCATTCCCGAAGACAAATATGTTGCGCGCCTCTTCGTAAGCGTTGAGGAGGACGTTTGAAATCTCGTCGATTCGAGCGTGAGGCACACTTTGCAGCGCGTCCGTGAGGCAAGCAAAGTAATCCTCGGCACAGCTGATCTGTGGTTTAGCTTGCTCGTAATTTTTGCCGGGGGAAGTGCCGTTGCGGGGCATGGTATCCCTCTTTATTGTATTTAGACGGTGTTAGTTAAGCTGGATTGCCAGCTATGGTGGCCCGCACTACTCCCCCGGCGCGCATCAGTTCTTCAGTGTCGGAAATACCTGATGGGAGCACGCCGGGTTGATCGATCCAGGTTAGAAAATCGTCCATGATGCGATCGAGGTTGCGGCGCGGAGACCAG
>QIAS01000249.1:0-1830 GCA_003225615.1 Acidobacteriota bacterium
ACACTCTAATGTGTAACGCGACTCTGGATTCTCTAAGGTGCTCAGAAAAAGACTTCTTGAGACTAAAAAGAGAATCAGCAGTCCACTCCAGGGGATTGCGGGTCGCTGGAGGAGGCCTACGAGCGCAGTTCCAACGTACAAAAAACCGATCAAGCCGAAACCGACCGACACCATGGACCAGATGGGGTCATCATTGAACTCCCACCAGCGCGGGTCGGCGGGCAAAAGCTCAGTCCTGGGCCGCAGCCACATATCTGCAATGCGCAGCGCGGGCAGCCAGATATAGTAGCGAAGCGGGGCGGCACGAATCCTTTCTCTTGCCAGTTCTGCAAATTGGGCATCCAGTTCGGGGGTCACTTCCTGGTCCTCGTTATACTTCGCGATCAGTTCCAGAGTCCTCTGCCGCTGCTCTGGCGAGTCGAAGGCCCGTTCTGAAAGCTTGCCGGGATCGATGGCGGCACCCGGAACCTGCCAGTAAACCTCCTGCACCGATACAAAATCGGCCATCCACGTCTTCACCCAGCGGTTGAAACCCATGGGCACGGCTTCGTCTTGCTCGGTGGCATAGCGCGGCGCGAGGGGCTGGAACTTATGCAGGGTGCGAACGTTGCGCAAGGTCCAAGGGACTAGGGATCCCAGGGAGAAGGTGATCACCAGCAACCCCGCGAGGAAAATCTGCGAAGACGGGTGTCGTGTGCGCAGACGTTGTGCCCAGAGGTACGCCAGATAAAGGCCGATCGCAAAGAGGAGGATTCCGCCGTCGGGACGTAAGAGAATTGCTGCTCCTATGGACAGGCCGCAGCCTATCCAGGGCTTCAACCGCCCCAGATCAAGCCCTTCGAAACCGATTACGGCGAAGTCCAGCGCCAGGGCGGTGAAAAAGATTTCCAAAGTCTCGGTAAGCGCCGCCGCAGTGTAGTTGGCGAGGAAGGGGCAGAGCGCAGCCAGCAGAAAGGCTATTTTCGCCGCTCGCGGCGAGATCAGCCGGCGTGCCATATCAGCGATCACGAAGCAGGTGCCAATGTCGATCAGCATCTGCGCCAGCAGCACAGGGCGGAAGTGGTCCGGCCCAAAGAGAGCGAAGATTAACGCCAGGAATGCGGGATAGCCAGGTAACCGGGCAAAAGTAGGTACGATCCTTCCGTTATCGCTGATGCCGTAGATGCCGTGTTGCAGCCAGTTCTTTGCGAGATCAGCGTAGATTCTGGAATCGTCGGTAACCGCCGGAAATCGCAGAATGAAGAACAGTCGCAACGCCAGGGCGGCGAGCGTAGCCAGCAAAAAAAACCAGGGATGCTTGCGCAGCAGGTCGCGCACACTGGGAAATATAGCGCGTTTTTCAGAAACTAATTAGCGGGCAGTAGTCAGTTTGCTGTGGCCTGGGGGCACGCGGTGGCGCCGCGGTTGGAAGCCGCACCCTGACCGGACACTGACTATAGTCACGAGCCGCTGCTGTCCGTTCTGTTTGACCCCGCGCCAAGCGCATCTTACGATGGTAGGGAACAATCCTTCATGGTTCAGCCGGTCTTTTACGATCCGCAACGTGCCCGCTGGAAGCGGCTGCGGCGTTTGTTCGATATTCTTGGCGTCAGCATAACGCTGCTGATCGGGTTTTTCATTTACAGCGCGGCGCACAACGAGCGCCTGCCGGAGTTCCTGCTACCCCAGCAAAAGCGCCCTTTCCATGCGCTCAAGGAAAAGGAAAAAGAAAAGGCCAAAGAGCGCCGCCGTCAGTTGGTCCATCGCAGCCATCGCAAGTCGAAAACCGCGCCTTCGCAAGTCAAGCTGAATGCCGAGGAAGGCATCCGCGCCGCCTTCTACGTGCCCTAT
>QIAS01000249.1:1886-3711 GCA_003225615.1 Acidobacteriota bacterium
CTTCTCTTTCCCGTTTGGCTGCAGGTGCTTACTCCTGACGGCCGTCTGCAGGCCGTAGACGAGCAGACTAACAAACGCTTCGACGTGATTCAGGGACCCATCGTTCACACGGTAGACGACAAGGTGATGCCCTTCCTCAAGGCGGAAGACACCGACATGGAAGTCTTCCCCATGGTGCAGAACTTCAATGGGACAGACTTTGATCCAGGAGTCGCGGATTTCCTGATGAATTCCGACTCGCGCGCCCGGTTTCGGGGACAAATTGCAGCGTTTCTCGCTGCCGACAAGTACCGCGGGCTGATGGTCGATTTCGAAGCTTTCCCCAAAAAGGCCCAGCCTGGCTATGTCGCCCTGCTCGGGGAACTCTCGGCAGACCTGCACGCCAAAGGCATGAAGCTCTACGTCAGCCTGCAGGCGCGCAATGAAGACTACGATTACCCCGCCATCTCTGCTCGTGTGGATGGCATCGTTGTAATGAACTATGACGAACATTTCCCGGGGGGCACTCCGGGGCCGGTGGCGTCCCAGGATTGGTTTGTAGACAATCTGAAAGCTGCCGAAAAGGCCATCCCGCATGACAAGCTGATCTGTGCCCTTGCCAATTACGGATATGACTGGCCGCATCGGCTGAAGAATGGGAAATTGCCGCCGGGCCTCGCCGATACCAACGTGTCGGTGCAGGAAGCCTGGCTCGCGGCACGCGACTCCGAGCAGGATGTCGACTTCGATGGCGATGCGCTGAATCCCCACTTCAGCTATCTCGACGAGCAAAACATCGAGCATGACATCTGGTTCCTGGACGCAGTTAGTTACGGCGCTTAACGAGATGCGTGCCGCCCGATTGTTGGACATCAAGACATTCGCACTGTGGCGGCTGGGCTCCGAGGATCGTTCTCTTTGGCGTGTATGGGACGTGCCTGGGGAGGCTGCAGCCCCCGACAAGCTTCGCGATACACCTCCAGGTCAAGATGTGGATATGGAAGGCGGAGGCGAAATCCTTCGCATTGAAGACCGGCCTACGAACGGCCAGCGCGACATCACGCTCGACCAGAACACGGAGATCATCACCAATGAAGATTTCAAGTCATTGCCTGAGCCGTACCGGGTCGCACGCTACGGATCCAATCCCAAGCAGCTGGCCATTACCTTCGACGACGGTCCCGATCCCCAGTGGACGCCGAAGATTCTGGATGTGCTTAAACACGAACATGCTCCCGCAACTTTCTTCCTGATCGGAATCCAGGCAGATAAGTTCTCTTCGGTCACGAATCGTATTTACGACGAAGGCCACGAGATCGGGAACCACACCTTCACGCATCCGGACATCAGCAACATCTCGCCGCGTTTCATGAAGCTGGAGTTGAACCTTACAGAACGGCTCTTCGCCAGCCGGTTGGGAATTCGGAGCATCCTGTTTCGGCCCCCATATTCCGTAGATCAGGAACCTGACACGGAGGACCAGGTCCGCCCCCTGGAACTCACGCAGGACATGGGCTATGTGACGGTGGGCGACAAGATCGATCCGAACGACTGGCGGGAAAACCCACATCGCAGTGCTGAGCAAATCGCTGCGGACGTGATGGCCCATCTGCCGCCATGTGCTCCCAACGATCAGCGCTGCGGAAACATCATTCTCTTACACGATGGAGGTGGCAATCGTCGCGAGACCGTGCGCGCGCTGCCTATGATCATCGAAGGCGCACGCGCACGCGGCTTTGAGATTGTTCCCGTCTACCAACTGCTCGGTAAAACTCGCGCCGATGTCATGCCAGCCGTGCCCACCAACGAGCGCTGGGCAGCGCGTTTGAATTGGGTGGGCTTCTGG
>QIAS01000249.1:3724-7039 GCA_003225615.1 Acidobacteriota bacterium
CTTCGTAGGCGATCTGCTCATGACCGGCAGGCTGCTCTCCATCGGAGCTTTTGCCATCTACGATCGCGTGCGCTCCCGTGTCTACGGAACCCCGGGCCAGACTTCGTCTTACCGGCCAAAGGTTGCGGTGCTGATCCCCGCTTATAACGAAGAGAAGGTCATCGAGCGCACGGTGCAGTCGGCGCTCGATTCTGATTATCCCAACCTGCGGATCATCATCGTTGATGACGGCTCGAAGGACAAAACATTGGAAGTAGCGCGGAGGGCGTTTGCTCGCGAAGAAGCAACCGGCCAGGTGCTGATCCTGACCAAGCCCAACTCCGGCAAAGCCGATGCTCTGAACTTTGGCTTGCAGCACCTGCGCGATGAAGAAATCTTCGTCGGTATCGATGCCGATACCGTCATTGCGTCGGATGCCATCAGCCGCCTGGTGCCGCATTTCCTCAATCCTGAGGTCGGCGCAGTTGCGGGAAATGCGAAAGTAGGGAACCGGGTCAACTTGTGGACCCGGTGGCAGGCGCTGGAATATGTCACCAGCCAGAATTTTGAGCGGCGAGCTCTTAACACGTTCGGAGCCGTGAGCGTGGTGCCGGGTGCAATTGGGGCGTGGCGCGTCTCGGCCGTGCGCGAGGCCGGAGGGTACCATCACGATACTGTGGCCGAAGACGCCGATCTCACCATGTCCCTGTTGCGGCGCGGCTATCGCGTCGAATATGAAGATATGGCGCTCGCCTACACGGAAGCGCCCACCAACGCCAATGACCTCATGCGGCAGCGCTTCCGCTGGTCGTTTGGCATTTTGCAATCCGTTTGGAAGCACCGCGCGGTCTTTGCCCGCAAAGGCGTGCTGGGCTGGATCGCCTTGCCCAACATTGTAATTTTCCAGATCCTGCTGCCGCTGGTTTCGCCCTTTATTGACCTCGGTTTTGTGGTCGGCACGCTGCTGTATGTGGAACAGAAGTTTTTCCATCCCGACTCCACCGATCCCGCCAGCTTCCACAAGCTGGTGCTGTTCTTCCTCGCATTCCTGGTGATCGACTTTCTCGCCTCAGGCGTCGCTTTTGCCTTGGAGCGCCGGACCCCGGAGACCCGGGAAGACATCTGGCTGCTCGGGCAGGTCTGGCTGCAGCGCTTCGCTTACCGCCAGTTGTTCTCAGTAGTTCTGCTGAAAACTTTGAAGCGCGCTGTCGAGGGCCGGCGCTTCGCATGGGACAAACTGGAGCGGACGGCGGCGGTGAAGTACGTTCCAGCAGATCGGGAGTCAGTCAAAGTGCCGTAGTGGCGCAGGCGGCAGGTGGCAGGTCACAGTTGGAGTAACTCCGAGCGGCTTGAGCTTGGCCTTAAGTCTGGAAGACCAATGACCCCGGCCTTGTCTCTGGCGTTTATTGAAGAGACAAGGCGGGGATGTGGCGTGGTCAGTCCAAAATCAACTACTGCTTGGGCGGTGCGGCCTGGTTGTTCTGCTGCTGTCGCGCTCGCTCCTGGATCGCGGCCAACTTTTGCAATTGCTCAGGGGTGAGGATGGACTTGATCTTCGGCGCGCCTGCCTTGCGGATTTCCTGCACCTTCTGCATCTTTTGATCTGTGCTGAGTGAGGCGTCGTCGCGAACCGCCACAATTTGTTTATTCTCCTCATCGACTACCGAGGCGATCTTCTGCTTCTGATCCGGGGTCAGTTGTAGCTCATCTTCAATGGTCGCTCCCTGTCCGGGCGCGCGGCCGGCCTGTGCGTCGGAACCTGAGTTCGTCTGGCTTTGGGGCGCAGCCGGGGCGGGCGGGGTATTCTGCGTGTCGGACGCGGCCGGGGTTTGCGACGGAGTCTGCGACCCCTGCACAGTCCCGTTATCTGGCGCAGGCTGGCTTTGAGATGGTTTCTCGGTACGGGACTGCCTATCTTGTGGCGCTGTGGAAGCCTGGGCAGCAGCGCTCAAGCTGACGATCAGCGCTAGCGCCAACGACATGTATGCGGATGTTCTGAAAAGGTTTCGCATGTTCTCCTCTGGGGACGTAGTGGGGAGTCTGTCAGCCTCAGCGCAATGCGGGACAACCTTGGCCAGGGTCGCAGTTCGCGAGATTGTTGAGATGAGCTTCCCTACCAGTAGGGTTGGTTGGGCCTGGGATGCCATGGCCGTGTTGGACAGTGAGGTTGAAAGATTAGCTCTGACTAGTCGAGGCGGTCCTGAGCTGCTGCAAGCCTTTTTCGGTTTTCTCCCAATCACGAGGCTTAATGTCAGATGGCTGACCCTTGCTGAAATATTGGAGGATGTTGGACTTCAGTGCGGGCGTAAGGTGACGAAAATGGTCCTTCTGCAGGCGGCGTACGAGTTCGCTATAGGTTCGATCAGCCAGCATGTACTGGCCTGAGCGGGTGAGTTCTCCGGTGTCGAGATTGCGGTTGGGAAAGGCCAGGTCTCCAGAGTCGGCGTGCTGGAGCAGCATGTGATATTGGCGAAGCACGTTGTCCATGCTGCGGAAATACAAGTCTTCGGTAGTGGGGGTGGGCGTCTTGTAGCCGAGCACTTTTGCGGGGCCTAGCGGGATCAGCTTGAGGATGAATCCCAGGATTCGGGCAAAAATCCCGGGGCGACGGTACTGGGTTCCGAATTCTTTCTCGTAGTCAGCACGCGAGAGATGGTAGAGGAACTGTTGGCGGGCGGCATCCTGCTTTTCTTTTCCGATCTCATGTTTCCGGCTGGCGATGGCGATCTGGGTTGCCTCGGGAATGATTTTGCTGACCGTGAATCGAAAGGTGCCAAGGGTCAGATCGTCGTAATGCAGGAAGTCGTCGAGGGGAATGCCGTAAGTATCGAGGAAGGCTCGTTCCAGCAAGTCTTCGGAGACCTGAAATCCGATGAAATCGTGATACTTCTGGGCTTCATAGCGGTGTTTGGCGACCTCCAGAACATCGAAGCTGAACTCGGTATTCAGATGGGCGCGACGGTCGTCTTCGTAGGTGGCCCAACCATCGTATTTGGCGCGGAGTTTGGGATAGGCAATCGGAACGGAGCGATTGATGGCGTCGTGACCCCAGTTATCGGCGGCGTAGTGGCTTAAAGCTCCGAGGGCGAAGGCGAATTCGTTGAGGTTGCGTGAGTCACGGATTATGACAGCGAGAAAGTCGCCGGTGCGGACGTAGTGCAGCATGTCAGTGAACTTGTGGTTGCCGAGGGGGTAGTAGCCTACGTCCTGTATGACTGAGCCGCCGTAGGCGAATGCGTGGGCTTTCTTCAGTTCTTCCGGCGTGGCGTTGGGAAAGCGCTTGAGAAGGGCAGGGCGGAGGTCAGAATCCCACATCAGGTCAATCACTTCTTCGTG
>QIAS01000250.1:0-3158 GCA_003225615.1 Acidobacteriota bacterium
AAATATGAACTCGTAGCCGCTCATCCAGTTGGGCAAAATGCCACCTGCAATTTCACCCTGGCCTTGCAGCAGGACGTTACGCATCGCAGCACGATCAATGCTGAGCGCGAGCACGTCGCGCAGCCGCCCTTCCTCGGGACTTTGCCGGTCGCGAGTGAAAACCAGCGCCATCAGTTCAAGCGGTGCAGACGTAACCACGCGGCGCGATTGCATGCTTAAGCGCCTGACCTGTTCGGGCGCAACTTCAATCAAATCGGTTTTCCCCAATTCCAATGCGATCATCTGATCGTGCACGCTTTTGCCCATCTCGATAACGACCGAATCGACGAATGGACGGCCTCCCCAATATCCTTCTTGCGCAACTAAGGTCAGCTTGCTTCCCGGCTGCCAATCAGAAATTTGAAACGGCCCCGTTCCGAAAATTGTTCCCGCCGGCGTGCGCTTGGCAATTGCATTCCGCGACAATGCCAGCTCCGATAGCAGGTTAGGAGCGGGCGAACTGCATTCGATGACGACGGAATTGCCGGTGGGATAAACGGTCCACGCGGGATTTGTCAGGCGCAAGGAAGCTGCCACCGCGTCCGGTCGCAGGGGCGATCCGTCCTGGAAGTCGACGTTCTGCCGTATAGACAATTGCCAGCGTTGATTGCCGGGTTCGGCTTGCCATGAAGTGGCGAGTGCGGGCTGTGCCCGCCCCGCTCCATCGATCGTGACCAAATTATCGAACAGCAATCCGATTAAATTGTGCCGCGCGATTGAGTCGGGTTGTGTGCTGTCCGCGGGGTCGAGAGACACGGGCACAATCCGGGTGGAGACACGCAGCGTCCCGCCATATTGTGGGCGCGTGGCCGCGCTCGCAGCGGCTGCCAGTAAACAGCTACTGGCCACAAGTAATTGACAGACGAAAAGCCTCATACTTCCCCGTTTCTGAATTCTGCGAAACCGCAATTGCTGTGCTGCCGCCCGGTTCAGGCCAAAGCGCGCTGATGCTGCCGTCGAAATCTACGGCCTGGCTGACCGGCACCGGGTCACGATCGGGAAACTCAAAGGCACGTAGCGAATCCGACCCAAAATCACCGCTTCGGACCGCGAGCATTTGCCAGCCTGCGCCGCAAGTTGTCTTCACGCTGGCTATATTGCTACCCCATCCCAGCCTGGCGACTTGATCGGTGATCCCATCCAGCAGGTGTACTTGTCCGTCCACCCCAGTGAATAGCCACAACGTGTACTTCTCGCGCAGCACCGGCGCGGCTGCGTAAAAGCGTGGCGCGACCTTCTGATTTGAGATGCCCGGGACCAGAACGCCAGTGAAAAAGTTCCGCGTGGGCGAGAAGAACGAACTCAGGTTTAAATTGGCGCTGCCCAGAGGCCAGGGATCGTCGCTTTCCTGGCAAGACAGGGTTAAAGGAGCTGTCGCCGAGCTTTGGCAAAAAACGCCCGGCAAGTAAACCTCGAACATGTGTTCTTTACTCAGCACCAGCCGTCCCCGCAAATCTCGCGGCCAAGGATGTGTGTGCGTGATCGCGAGCGCCTGATCCTGCTGCCAGCGGCCATCTTGAAAGCGGTACACGGTCAGTTGTTCCGGGGAAAGCACAATCAAATGCAACGGAATGCCGTTCACATCTAAAGACACCAGATCGAGGATGCGTTGCTCCTGCGACCACAGCGGAATTTTGCGGATGGTGAGCGGTGCGGTCTGATGTACGTACATTTTCGGCTCCAGTCGCGGCGTCGAAACGATCGCCACCGACCGTTCGCCGGAGCCCTGCCTGATCTCCGCTACCCAGACGTAATTGTGCAAGTCTTCCGAGAGTGAAACTTGCACGCTGCTCGCGGCCTGGGCCGGCTTAACGAACTGGACGCCCAGGGCATTCAGCTGAGCTCGCAGGCCGCTGTTGATGTCGCCAACATCCTTATTACTCAAAGAAGAACGATTGACCATGTCGAGAGCCATAGCGCCGGGGCCGGTGGCGGCAGCGATCTTCTGCGCCAGTTGCTGCTCGGAAGCGTTCCAGTCGGCACCTAACAAGAAGACGTCTGAAATACACGCAAAGATCAGCAGGAGAAAGGGAAGTGCAAGGCGTAGAAGTCTTTTTTGAACGCGTCCGGATGGCCACGAAATCTGCATTTCAGGGATGCGCGAATTATAAACCGCTCCGGGCCCGGGTTTGCGCATGGGAGTCAGTACTCATTGGAGTCATTTCCGCCGTATCCGGGCGACTTCAACGCCACCCGGATACGGCAATCACTATGTTAATGGGGATCCTGCGCATCTTCCGCCTGGCTGCTGCGGTTGGCCATGCTCATGCTGCGCAGCACGTCGTTGGCAAAGAAGAACTTTCCATCCGCGGGCACCATCATGATCTGCAGCTTGTCGGAAAGCCGCTCAGCCACGATCTTGTTAATCAGCAAGGGATTCTGCTTCAGCACCGCGCCTTCCGCTTTCATGCGCTCAGCATCGGCTGCCGAGGTTACGCGGATGCGATTGGCTTCCGCTTCGGTCAGCAGGTTGCGGCGTTCCAGTTCGGCCTTGCTATCGATCACCTTGGCTTGCGCTGCTGCTTCTGCATTCTTGATCGTCGACTCTTTACGAGCCTCGGCTTCGAGCCGGGTCTGTTCGATTTGCTTCTGCTTAAGAGGCAGCGTGTACTTCATTGCGTCAGCTTCGCCTTTGGCCTGCAACACTCGGACCTGCGCCTGGCCTTCCGCCTGTTTCACCTCTTGAGCCTTGGTTGCTTCCGCTTCCAGTTCGGAAATTCGTACTTGCTTCTGGCGGATATCGGTTTCTACGCCCATGCGGTCATTCTCCTGCTCTTTGAGCAGCAGAGTTTCCAGCCCCTTGGCGTATTCCGGCGGCAATTGGATGTCACGCAACATGACTTCTTTCACGACAATACCGTCCGCCGCTAACTTTCTTGCAATCATATCGGAGGCTCGCCTGCGAACCTCCTCACGCTTGGCCGCGAAAACGTCCCGTACCGTGTAGTTGGGCACCAACTCACGCCAGGCGCTCGCCACCACCGAGGGAACAATTTCTTTCTCCACGGGCTGGGGAAGGTTGTTCTGGATGTAGTCCAGGCGCGCGGGATCTAGCCGGTATCGCACGGTAATGGCTAAGCCCAGGATCAATCCTTCCTTGGCCTGCACATTGAGGGGCT
>QIAS01000250.1:3426-3896 GCA_003225615.1 Acidobacteriota bacterium
CACCGGCTCAGTTCCGCCCGCCGCCAGAGCGCGCCGGTACTGCACGCCTAGATAGGTGTCATAGGCGAGAATTCCTGCGGCCGTCAGAAACATCCCGATGCCGCCCGTCATCAGCAGATATTTAAGGAATAGCATGTTGGTTCTCCTTACGCTCTAACGCCTTTCGTCAATCTGCGTCTGGTGAGCCGCGAACAGCCGCAAAACCTGTCCAAAAATCAGCTCTTCAACGAAAATTGCCGTGGTCAGTGAAAAGACCATGCCGGCGGTAACTGCCATTGCGGTCATTGCGATTTGCATAAGCCCTCCCAGGACCAGCGATTTCATTCTCGAGTTCATTTCGCAGCTCTCAAACCTGCGCATCGCGCGCTATACCGGGGCAGGATGCTAGCCATAGGTTAGATCGTTGAAATCGTGGTACTTAGAGGAGAGGCCCTGCAAGGATTTCGTGTCGGTTCAGACACGCTGTGTCA
>QIAS01000250.1:3908-10813 GCA_003225615.1 Acidobacteriota bacterium
GGTTTGGAGATTTGAAATGCCCGGCCCGCCGCTGGGGTAAACGGCTTGTGGGGTTTAGGTGTGGGCCGGGCAATCTTTGCTTGGATCGCTAACTGTTGTTGTCATTTCTACTGTGTCGGGAGCGCGCTTGCGGTGACCGCAATCACATATCAATGTGACTGCGGCAGCGCGTCGCCGGCAAAAGAAGTTCATCACCATCGCTTTGGGCTCCTAGGCCCGCCACCGCACCGCTCCGGATTCGCACCTTTCCGCGTGACGTCCATCACCGCTATCTCATTGCAAAATTCCTAATCTGATGTCTGAGAACTTCCAGCCTTCATTCAGGAGAACGCTTCATGGCCTATGTGATCACCGAGACCTGTATCAAAGATGTCCTTTGTGTTGACATCTGCCCCACGGATTGCATTCATCCCAAGAAGGATGAACCTACTTTTGAGGCAGCCGCCCAGCTCTATGTGGATCCCGCCGGCTGCATCGATTGCGGAGCCTGCGTGCCGGTATGTACCTCGGATTCCATCCACCCCGCCGATGACCTCAGTGAGGAGCAGAAAGGCTTCATCGACAAGAACGCAGCTTTCTACAACTGAATCCAGTAATCCTTTAGGGACTGAAAACAGGCCGGCTGCAGCGTTGACCATCTCGGCCCGTGAAGAAGCTTCCCCAAGCATACGGGCAGTAAAAAAGCCATCCGGCCAAGCCTCACAATTTGAAGGCCGGATGGCTGCACGCTACCGCCAAATTTACTCTGAGTCGATCATCGACGACTGGTGGATTAGCGCAAGGAGAACATTTATAGCCTCGGTTATAAAATTGACGCCGGGTCAGACCACCGCAAGTTCCTTCTTTGGGCCAGCAAGCGGCCGAGTCTTCACCAAATCATCTCGTAAAGCGCCCAGCAATGCCTCCAAAATGCCTGAAAGCGATTGCGGATTCTCTCTCAAAGCGCGGTCCAGGCTTTGCCGATGCACCGCCAGTTCCCCGATCAGCACCGCGCTCTGAAGCTGGGCCGGTGCTGCTCCCCGCTTCTTCGTTCCGAATTCTATAATTCGTAGCTCTTGCTGCGGGGACGACAGGAAAGCAAACGGATATTCCAAGCTTCCCGTGGCCATCCAGTGCGCCACGAGTTCGCGAACGTGCATCGCACCGCAAACCGTATGCACACCGTCCTGAGCGGCCAGCCCGCTGTTCCAATGCAGAATCTTCAGACGGTCCAGCCAGGAATCTTGCACCACGAGGAACCATCCCGTATCTCCCGTGGAATGTACTCCGCAGATCGTGCATGTGAATCGTTTTGGAATCTTCATTTTCCCGCCTCGTTCGGAATACGCATCAGGCAGTCACCGGCTGGGCCTGCCCTATGGACCCATGGGATTCTGCTTGAGACCCGGCGCCTTTCTTCAGGACAACGGCCTGCAGTGGGACGGTTGTCATTCCCCTTTCCCGGTCGAAGGCAAGAGTCAGGTAGCGACAGCACTCGTCGCAGAGCCAGTAGTGCTCCACATGCCGAGATGCCCTCACTTTCCGCGGGGTACTTTCCCGCGCCAACGCCTGCGGGAAATATTCGGTCTCAACCTGGAATAGCTTTCCTTCCCGCAGGCGGCGGAATTGGGTGGAGCACGACGGGTTAGCACATTTGTGAAGCATTACAACCCCCGGAGCTAAGGCTTTTTCTTGCTACTTGTAATGCGGTGCGACGCAAACTTCGTGCACGCAAGTCACCGCAACGCGGTGCAAAACTCCACCTGCCGATCTCTGCCTGCAATCTGTGGTTAGCAGATGTTGCTCTCAGATCTTCCAATGGACAGCCGCCAAACCTGCCGAGGAGGTGTCAACGTTGCCGATTATGCGGCAATTTCTCTGCGCAGAGTCGTCACTTCTTGATCCCCTACTTGAGCCTTAACTCCAAACGCACTCTCGTCCTAAAAGGCGTCGCCGAGACATCATTCGTGACATTGGGCCGATGCTCACAAGCCCTTGTGACCGCACTCACTGCCCGTGGACCCTTTCCAGGGCGAAGATAGACGGTTAGGTTTCCACATTCCTCATGGGGGCATATCTATGAAGAGAGCCATCATCCTGGGTGCCGCCGGGCGCGACTTCCACAATTTCAACATTGTTTTTCGCAACAATGCTGAATTTAACGTCGCCCGATATTGCCAACCGCCGTTACCCTCGTGAGCTGGCCGGGCCGCTCTATCCTGACGGTATTCCGATTCGGGAAGAAAAAGACTTGGAGAAACTGATCGCTGAGCACCATGCCAATGTTGTGGTCTTCTCTTACAGCGATGTTTCCTATCCGACGCTGATGCACTTGGCCTCCCGGGCTGTGGCGG
The DNA here is from genome assembly GCA_003225615.1 of Acidobacteriota bacterium. Classification (GTDB taxonomy): domain Bacteria; phylum Acidobacteriota; class Terriglobia; order Terriglobales; family Acidobacteriaceae; genus QIAS01. The sequence continues at coordinate 6,242 of QIAS01000250.1, forward strand.
CCGGAACCGATTTCTGGCTTTTGGGAACGGAGCATACCCAGCTGAAATCGCGTGTGCCAGTCATTTCCATTTGTGCCGTCCGCACCGGCTGCGGCAAGAGCCCGCTCTCACGCCTCGTCGCCTCTCAGGTGAAGCACCTCGGCTGGAAACCGGTGGTGATCCGCCATCCCATGCCCTATGGGGACTTAGCCGCTCAGGCCGTGCAGCGCTTCGCCACCATGGAAGATCTGGAGCGCAACCAGTGCACGATTGAAGAACGTGAGGAGTACGAGCCGCACCTCAGGCAGGGAACTATCGTCTACGCCGGCGTGGACTACGAGAAAATCCTGCGCCAGGCCGAAAAAGAAGCCGATCTCATTCTCTGGGACGGCGGCAACAACGACACATCCTTCTACGCCGCTGACCTTGAGATCGTGGTGGCTGACCCCCATCGTCCCGGCCACGAACTTGGCTATTTCCCCGGGGAAGTCAACCTGCGCCGCGGCCAGATTGTAGTCATCAATAAGGTCGACACAGCAGCCGCGCGTGACGTGGAAACCGTCCGCCAGAATATCCGGCAGAACAACCCGAAAGCCACTATCGTCGAAATGGCCTGCCGGGTCTCAGTCCCTTCCTCCGAAATGGTCAAGGGACGCCGCGTGCTGGTGGTAGAAGACGGTCCCACACTTACCCACGGCGAGATGCCCTATGGCGCGGGCGTGGTCGCCGCGCGCCAGTGTGGAGCGGCAGAGTTGGTCGATCCCCAACCCTACGCCATCGGCTCTATCCGCAGCACCTACGAGCGCTATCCCCACCTGACCAAGCTGTTGCCGGCTATGGGCTACAGCGCCATGCAGCGGCATGAGCTTGAGGAGACCATCAACCGCACGCCCTGTGACCTGGTCCTGGTGGCAACACCTATTGACCTCGCGCATGTCATCAAACTTGACAAACCAAGCCTCAGGGTTACTTACGAGGTAGAAGAGCTTACCCACCCCGGTCTGATCGAAGCTCTTGCCGATTTCAGCCAGAAGCACAAACCTGCCCTGGCGGAGTTGGTCAAATGACAAAACCCAACGATTTCCTGTCGATCAAAGACTTCACGCCCCAGCAGATCCGTCGCTTTCTGCACCTCGCGAGCGCGATCAAGCTTCAGTCCCAGGCCTATGCGGAAGCGCTGAAAGGCAAGACGCTGGCCCTGATTTTCGAGAAGCCCTCACTGCGCACCCGCGTCACCTTCGACGTGGGAATCCACCAGCTAGGCGGATTTTCGCTGTATCTCTCCCCAGCGGAGATCAACCTGGGCAAGCGCGAATCGGTCTATGACGTGGCCAAGAACCTGGAGCGCATGGTACAGGGCATCATGATCCGCACCTTCGCCCACGAAATCATGGCGAAGATGGCTGAATACGCCAGCATCCCGGTCATCAACGGCCTCACCGACTACAGCCATCCCTGCCAGGCCATGGCCGATTTTCTCACCATTTTCGAGGTGAAGAGCAGGCTTCGAGGCGTAAAGGTCGCGTTCATCGGTGATGGAAACAACGTTGCCCATTCGCTGATGTTCGCGGGAGCCCAGGTCGGAGCCCACGTCTGGGTCGCCACACCGCCCGGCTACGAGCCCAACGCAGATGCCGTACGCTGGGCCGAGAAACGAGCCCTCGAGACCTCAGGCTCTTGCACCGTTACCAACGATGCCGTTGCCGCCGCCACCGGCGCCGACGTCATTTACACCGACGTCTGGGCCAGCATGGGGCAGGAGGCCGAGATCGCCCAGCGCCGCAAGGCGTTCGCACCGTTCCAGGTCAACGACGGCCTGGTCGGTCGGGCCCGGCCCGAGGCCGTCTTCCTCCATTGCCTGCCGGCCCATCGCGGCGAGGAGGTCTCCGTCGTCTTCCAGCAGGCAGAGAATCGCCTGCACGTGCAGAAGGCAATCATGCTCGAGCTGATGAAGGAGGTGGGAGTTGGGGTATCGACGGATTTGGAATTGCAGGCAGCGGAGAACTAGCTAGTAGCTGATAGTCAGTAGCTAGGGGGAAGAATGCAAGGTCATCGGGATCTCGTCGCATGGCAAAGGGCCATGGAACTTGTGACAGAGATCTATCGAGCCACGCGCAGTTTTCCAAAGGATGAGTTATACCAGCTGGTGAGCCAGCTCCGGCGCGCGGCTGTATCCGTTCCCAGCAATCTGGCAGAAGGTCATGGGCGGAACTCGCGCAAGGAGTTTCATCATGTTATTAGTCAAGCTCGCGGATCTCTCGCAGAAGTAGAAACGCAAGTCGAAATTGCGAAGAACCTTGGTTTTCTGCGCCCTGACTGCACATCAGAGCTGCTCATGAAAATCGCAGAAGTGGGTCGCATGCTAACCGGACTGCGCGCGTGGTCCGCCGGAGTGTCACGGGAGGCACCTACTAGCTCCTAGCTCCTAGACTAGTTACTAATTACTCTCATGAAAACCATCCTCATCGCCGTTGGCGGCAACTCGCTGATCCGCGCGGGAGAGAAGGGTACTGTCGCCGAACAGTTAGCGAATGCCCACCGCACGGCAGCGGCGATTATTGGCCTCATCGGGCGCGGCTACAGGCTGGTGATTACGCATGGCAATGGTCCCCAGGTCGGCGCAGCTCTGCTTCGGTCTGAGCGTGCATCTGACCAAGTCCCAAGTCACACGCTGGACGTTTGCGGTGCCGCTACTCAAGGCGAGATTGGTTACTTTCTCACACAAGCCTTACACCGGGAGCTCTCCGCGGCGGACATGAACGTGGCCGTTGTCAGCGTGGTGACGCAAACTGTCGTCTCGCCTGACGATCCCGCTATGCAGCATCCCAGCAAGCCCATCGGGCCTTTTTACTCACGCGCTGATGCCGAAGAGCGCAAGCGCCTGCTGGGATGGCAAGTGGTGGAAGATGCCGCGCGCGGCTACCGACGGGTCGTGCCTTCGCCCGAACCGATCGAGATCGTCGAAATAGAAGTGATTCGCGAGCTAGTCAACAGCGGTGTGCTGGTCATTGCCTGCGGCGGCGGAGGCATACCCGTTATCCGCGCCAACGGCGCCCTGCAAGGCGTCGAAGCTGTCATTGACAAGGATAGGGCCTCGGCACTTCTGGCATCCCAATTGGGCGCTGACCTGTTTGCTATCTCCACCGACACGGATTATGTCTACCTCGATTACAAAAAGCCGACGCAGCGGCCGCTTAGGTGGGTGAATGCGTCCGACTTGCGAATGCACTACAACGAGGGACACTTTCCCCCCGGCAACATGGGGCCAAAAGTCGAGTCCGTACTGCGCTTTCTGCAGAACGGCGGAAGCGAAGCCGTCATCACCTCATACGAGCATCTGTGCGAAGCCGTCGCCGGCAAGTCTGGTACCCACATCCTGCCGGATTCCTATTGCACTCGCCTCCGAATACCGGACAAGAGGGAAGTGCCGGTGGGAGGACACTAACCCATGACTGAAGCCACTTTCTTGCCGGCGGAGCGCGCGAAGTTGCAATCGAACACCAACCCAAGTCCGCGCTCCGATCCTATGAAGTTGAGACACGTCATCGAATCGCAGCAGTTCACTCTGCCTTTACTCATGGAATTGTTTACCCGCTCGCGAGGCATGGAGCGGATTGTCGCCCGCGGCGGATCGCTCGACTACCAGAACCGGATTATGGCCGCCTTGTTTTACCAACCCTCCACGCGTACCCGACTGTCGTTCGAAGCGGCGATGCAGCGCTTGGGCGGAAGAGTGCTCTCCACCGAGCACGCCCGCGCCTTCTCCTCCGAAGTTGAAGGCGAGCAGGTTGAGGACTCGATTCGCATCATCGGCAGTTATTCCGATGTGATCGTCATCCGCCACAATGAAACCGGAGGCGCCCACCGTGCCGCGCGGGTCTCTCCAGTGCCGGTAATCAATGCGGGCGACGGCGACGGCGGCCAGCATCCCACCCAAGCCCTTCTCGACTTGTACACGATTTATCGCGAGCGTTCCCTGGATGGCTTGAGCGTGGCCTTTATCGGCGAACTGGACAAAGGGCGAACCGTCAGATCGCTGGCATATCTGCTGGCGAAATTCGAGCGCATCAAGATATTTTTCGTCAGCCCGCCAGAACTGCAAATGAAGCCCGACATTCTCGAGTACCTCGACGAGCACGGAGTGCGCTACGAACTCGAGTCCGACATTGATCGCGTGATTCGCGAAGTAGACGTCGTCTACCAGACGCGCATTCGTCCCGAGCGTATGAAAGACACGCAAAATTTAAAAAGGTATGCTATTGACTCCGCCGTATTGCAACGCATGAAGCCCGATGCGATGATCCTGCATCCGCTGCCGCGCACGGTGGAACTGGACAAGACGGTGGACACGGATCCCAGAGCCCTGTACTTCCGACAGGCCGTAAATGGACTATATGTGCGGATGGCATTGCTGACGATGGTGTTGGAAAAGTAGCTAGTAGTTAGTAGCTAGTAGCTAGTAGTTAGTAGCTAGTAGCTAGCAGCTAGCAGCTCGTAGCTAGCGTTTGTAGCCCTGCCCTAGCTACCAGCTCCTAGCTGCCAGCTACTGACGACGAGGTGTTATGCCAATCACCGAAGAACGGATGCAAACCC
>QIAS01000195.1:0-10165 GCA_003225615.1 Acidobacteriota bacterium
AAAGCCGTTGCGGTCGGCAGAAAACGGCCGCGAAGCCCGCTCCGGAGCGTGATTCCACGATTGCGTCAGCGCCCGCAGCAGCGTGTAGCCCTTGATAATTCCCGGAGTAATGGGCGCGTCCACGCCGCCAACGAGAAACATGGGCTGTATGCCAGCCTGAATGTGCTGCAGCGCGTATCCGATCGCGTCGCTTGAAGATGTGCAACTGGTGGTCACCACATGGCTGTATCCGCGGAAACCGAAGCGCATGGAGATTTCGCTCGAAATCGTTCCCATAGTGCCGCTGGGAATGCAGAACAGGCTGACCTGCTTGACGTGCCCGGAGTGCCACAACCGGTACTGCTCTTCGGAAAATTCCTGCGCCCCGCCGCCCGAGCCCAGAATCACGCCGATCTGCCGCTGTTCTTCCAGCGACATGGTTGCTGGATCCAGGCCTGAATCCTGCAGCGCTTCGGTCGAGGCAGCCAGCGCCAGCGGTACGACGCGCGAAATGTGTTTGCGTTCTTTCGCGTCTACCCACGCGAGTTCGTCGAACTCAGGAATTTCGCCGGCAATGTGTACCGGCAGGGCGGAAGGATCGAACCGTGAAATGCGCTTGACGCCCGATTTGCCGGCAAGAATGGCGCGACAGAACGCTTCTTTGCCGATGCCATTGGGGCTGACCACACCCATGCCAGTGATGACTACGCGAGGCAGCATAATTGATTCAGATGCAAGCTTCATCCTCCATGGCGCTGCAAAATGGGATAATCAAAGGCAATGCCCCTCGGGCTCTATCTCTCGGTCCCCTTTTGCCGCACCAAGTGCAGCTACTGCAATTTCGCCTCTGACGTGTTCTCACGCGCCGCGTTTCAGGGCTACGTGGACCGGGTGTGCGCTGACATAATAAACGCGCGGCAAACCGCCGAGCACATGGGAGGGCAATTCGAACCCACGCTCGATTCTATCTACCTCGGCGGCGGCACCCCAACTGTACTGGATGTATCACAACTGGAGCGCCTTTTTGTCACAATTCGGCAAAATTTTGAGGTGGTCAAAAGCGCCGAAATTACCGTCGAATGCGCCCCGGGAACGCTCACGTCCGCCTTGTTAGACGCGCTCTGCCGCATCGGAGTGAACCGAATCAGCCTGGGCGTGCAGTCATTTGTTGACCAGGAAGCAGCCGCGGTCGGCCGATTACACACGCGGACTAAGGTTCTCGATGATATCAACCGTTTGCGCGCTAGCGGAATCGGGAACATCAATGTTGACTTGATCGCCGGCTTACCCCACCAGACGCCAGAAAGTTGGGAGACGTCGCTGGCCGAGACAATCGCCGCCGCTGTCCCGCACGTCAGCGTTTACATGCTCGAGGTGGACGAAGACTCGCGTCTGGGACGCGAACTCATCGCCGGCGGGACCCGCTTTCATGCCCATTTCGTTCCCGATGACGATGCCATAGCCGACTTCTACCTCGCAGCCTGCGAGCGCCTGAACACCGCCGGCGTACATCAGTACGAAATCTCCAATTTCGCGCGCGAGACTTTCGAGTCGCGCCACAATCTTAAGTACTGGACCCGGCAGCCATATCTCGGCTTCGGTGTGGATGCGCATTCCATGCTCGAAGCGTCCGACGACCCCTACGTGCTGGTCAACGCTGCCGAGCAGGATGCGCGGCAGGATTGCGGAGGCTCCGCGCCTTGTGAACTGATTGCCGCCGAAATAGAAGCGGTACGCTTTTCGACGCCGGACTCGCTGGATGATTTTCTTGCTGGCAAAGCATTGAGCCGAACTCCGGTAAAGCGCCAATCGGCCCTGGAGGAGACATTCTTTCTCGGCTTGCGCCTGACGCGCGGACTCGACTTGCGCCAAGTCGCGGCGGAATTCGGCGCCGACGCACTGGCCGGGTTTTCAGAAACGATTGCGGAACTCGAACAGGCCGGACTGCTGCGCCACGACAACCATGTAATCCGGCTGACCGAGCGCGGCCGGCTGCTATCGAACGAAGTCTTTGAAAGATTCATCCTGCCACGCGAAAGTGTCGCTTAAGCGCGCAACAGCGCGGCAACCGGTTATAATCACCGAGCCTCGATTCCCGCACACCAGGGGTGCTGCTATGGGTCTCTACTCGCACTACGACGGCGCGCATAACCATCCCATAAATCGCGCATTGCACATGATTGCGATTCCGGTCGGCTTCTCTTCGATCATCGTTGTCTGGTGGCACTGGATTATCGGCCTCCTGCTGATTCCCACCGCTTTCGCGCTAGCTTGGCTTGGCCACCTGATTGAAGGCAATAAACCCGCATTCCTCAGCAATCCCGCGCATGTATTCGTTGCCCCCGTGTGGATGGCGAAAAAAATCTTTGGCCGCGTGGGCAGGCAAGCATGAACATCGAAATCAAACGTTGCTGGACTTGACTTGACATCCTCCTGCAGGCGGGCCGCCTGAAGCGGGAACTGCGACGCCTCCTACCGGAAAGCACCGTTAAGACCGCGCTTGGCGGCGTTGGCCAGATGGACGTCTTTGCCGATGGCAAGCTGGTATTTTCTTACCAATCGGCGGGCCATTTGCCGAGCGCCCAGGAAATCATGAAACGGCTTCAGACTGCCTGATGCCGCCACTCTCCTCGAAACCTGCACTCGGCTGCGCCTTCTCTCTTTCGTAACCAACCGGTCGGTTCGAGTGCTTCGTTCCTCTTCCTTCGCTATGTTCTAATGACAAGTTCTGCGTAACACCAGACGCAGCCCGAAGGCGCCTGGTTCTTGATCCTTCTAGTTTTCTTTAAGTTTGTCATCCCGAGCGTAGCGAGGGATATGCAGTTTCCGCTTCACCCGGAGGCATCTTGGATTTCCTGCTGAACGAAGAGCAACAACAACTCAAGAAAACGGTGCGCGAGTTTGCCGAACGCGAGATCGCCCCCAATGTCATGAAGTGGGATGAGCCCGGCGATTTCCCGCTGGACACGGTCAAGGAACTCGGCAAGCTCGGCCTCCTGGGCACGGTTTTTCCCCCCGAGTACGGCGGCGCCGGCATGGGCTATGTGGAATACGTCACCGCGGTCGAGGAACTCTCCCGCGTGGATGGCTCGGTGGGGATCATCGTCGCCGCCCACACCTCGCTCTGCAGCAATCATATTTTCCTCTTCGGTACCGAGGCGCAAAAGAAGAAGTACGTCAGCAAGCTGGCCACAGGAGAGTACATCGGCGCCTGGGGATTGACGGAGCCCTCGTCCGGCTCCGACGCGGGCAGCGCCCGCATGCATGCCGTGCGCAAAAAAGACGGCTGGCTGTTGAACGGAACCAAAACTTTCTGTACCAACGGCCACTATGCCGATGCCGTGGTGGTGATAGCTGTCACCGATCGTGCTGCCCACACCCACGGGCTCTCCGCTTTCATCGTAGAGAAGGGAACCAAGGGCTTCCGCGCTGGGAAAAAAGAAAACAAGCTCGGCCTGCGCGCCAGCGACACCGCGGAATTGATCTTCGAAGACTGCCTCATTCCTGCCGAGAACCTGCTGGGCAAGGAAGGCGACGGATTTATTGATGCCATGCAGGTGCTCGATGGAGGCCGCATTTCAATCGCCGCGCTTTCGTTGGGGATGGCTGAGGGCGCGTACGATGCCGCTCTCAAATACTCCAAGCAGCGCAAACAATTCGGCAAAGCCATCAGTGAATTCCAGGCTATCCAGTGGAAGCTCGCCGACATGGCCACCGAAATCGAAGCTGCACGCCTGCTGACTCTACGTGCCGCATCTATGAAAGACGCCGGCCTGAAGACCACGCTCGAATCCTCCATGGCCAAGCTCTACGCCAGCGAGGTCGCGGTAAAGTGCGCCAACGAAGGCGTACAGATTCACGGCGGTTACGGCTTCATCAAAGATTATCCCGCCGAAAAGTTTTACCGCGACGTGAAGCTGTGCACCATAGGCGAAGGTACCAGCGAAATCCAGCGCTTAGTGATTGCGCGGCAATTACTCAAAGATTGATCGATAAACGACCTGGAGACGGTCGCCGTCCAGCGAGCGAACTTCACCTCACACCAGTTTCCCCCGCGTGTATACGTGCTTTACACTGGACAGTTTGAATCACGACCTCCAGCCTTGGATAGATCGCCTGCGCGCCGGCGACCCCCGCGCGCTCGCCCGAGCCATCAGTACAGTAGAGAACCGCGCTCCCGGCTGGTCCGAGCTTCTGAAGGCTTTATTCCCGCACACCGGCAAAGCCCGCATCATAGGCATGACCGGCCCGCCGGGCGCCGGCAAAAGCACGCTGGTTGACCAACTAGCCAAACACTATCGCAAGGAAAATCGCACCGTAGGAATCATCGCCGTCGACCCCACCAGTCCTTACACCGGCGGCGCGATTTTAGGCGACCGCATCCGCATGCAGGACCATTTCTCCGATCCCGGGATTTATATCCGCAGCATGGCAACTCGCGGCTCGCTTGGCGGACTCGCGCGCACCACCGCCGACGTAGCGACCGTGCTCGACGCCTCCGGCCGCGATCTCGTCATGATCGAGACCGTGGGCGTCGGCCAGGACGAAATCGACATCGTGCGTCTCGCGGACATCACGGTGGTCATTCTGGTCCCCGGCATGGGCGATGATGTGCAGACCATCAAAGCCGGCATCATGGAAATTGCCGATATTTTCGTCATCAACAAAAGCGACCGCGAAGGCGCCGAGCGCGTGGAGCGCGAAATCCGCGCCATGCAGTCCCTCGCCACGCGCAGCGATCACTGGACCCCGCCCATCGTGAAGACTGTGGCCAGCGAGGGCACCGGCGTGAAGGAATTGGCGGCGGCAATCGCGCAATACGAAGCGTTCCTTCAAAAGGAGAACCTTGTTCTAGAGCACAACATCCATAACTGGCAGGAACGCCTGCTGGAAATGCTGCGCGATGCTATGCTCGACAAAGCCCGAGGACATTTGACCGACGGTCAAGTAACCCGCTATGCGGCCGAGGTCGCCGAGCACAGGCGCGACCCATACACGTTGGTTGAAGAGATTGTCGGCAAACTGGAAAGTGGCAAGCCCTAGAGACGCGGTTTTGCCCCGTCTCGGCAGCACCACAAATGTCATGTTCACCATCGACCATCTCGGAATCGCAGTGAAATCGCTGGCGGCCGCGAAGGGCATCTACGAAAAATTAGGGCTGAGCGTCTCGCCAGAAGAAACTGTCGAAGCGGAGCAGGTAAGACTGGTCATGGTCCCGGTCGGAGAAAGCCGGCTGGAACTGCTCGAACCTACGTCGGAAAATTCCGCCATCGCCAAATTCATCGCCAAGCGCGGCGAAGGCCTGCATCACGTTTCCTTGCGCGTGCCCGATCTGAAGGCCGCGATCGCGCGGCTGAAAAAAGACGGCGTGCGGCTGGTCTCAGACGAAATAAAAACGGGCGCCGGCGGGCACGGTTATGTGTTCGTGCATCCGTCCAGCGCGGGCGGCGTGCTGCTGGAGTTGGTCGAATCGGCGCATTAGGCCCTGTTCCTCACTCCCATATGCTTGTCGTCGCGGCCGATACTTCCGGTAAGGATGGCAGTATTGCTTTGGCGCGTGGCAATCCCGACGGCAGCTGCGAGCTCATCGAAGTCGTTCCCCTGGCTGGCGGAACATTCTCGGCACAACTCGTGCCTCAGATCGCGGCTTTGCTTGCTAAACACAGTTTCCACAAGGAAGATATCGAAGCGTTTGCCGTGGCGTCCGGACCGGGTTCCTTCACCGGCCTGCGCGTCGGACTAGCAGCGGTGAAAGCCTTGGCGGAAGTTTTAAGCAAGCCCGTCGCGGCAGTCTCTCGGCTGGAAGCCCTGGCCAGCGCCTCAAAGTCACAGGGCAATGTGATTGCAGCGCTCGACGCCGGACGCGGAGAGGTGTACGCAGGACAATACGAAGTGCGCCAGCGGGCAAGACTGATCAGCGAGCGCCTGCTCACGATGGAAGAATTCCTGGCCGAAGCCCCCGGTCGCGTGGTCATTACGTCAGACAATAGCCTGGCTGACAGCTCCCGTGCCGCAGGTTTGCACGTTGAGCAAGTCGAGTCTCCACCCAGCGATGCCATTGCACGGCTAGGCTGGCATAAAATTCTTGCCAAAGACACGGTTCGTCCCGAGGATTTAGAAGCGAATTACCTCCGGCGATCTGATGCTGAGATTTTTTCAAAGGGCCATTAGCCGCTACCTTTTGGCTCTAAGCTCTCGCTGGAACGAAACTGGCTTGAAGATCCGTCCTGCCACTCCCGCCGACATCCTCCCCATGTTCCACTTGGAGAAGCACGCCGTTACCGCTGCCCACTGGACGCGGCAGCAGTATGAGCGCATGTTCAGCGAACCCGACCCCCGCCGGCTTGCACTCATAATCGAGGCGGAATCCACCGCACAAGGCTTCCTCATCGCCCGCGACGTCGCGAACGAGTGGGAACTTGAGAATATCGCCATTGCCGGCCCGGCGCGGCGCCGCGGCATGGGTACGCGCCTGCTGGGCGAGTTTCTCGACCAGGTGAAGGCCGAAGGCGCCGAGGCTGTGTTTCTTGAAGCCCGCGAATCCAACCGCGCCGCCCGGGCACTCTATGAAAAGTGGGCCTTTGTCGAAAGCGGCAGGCGCCGGAGGTATTACCGAGACCCGGAAGAAGATGCTGTGGTCTACCGCCTCAGCCTGTGATGACCTCGCGACGGTTCGAGTGACCGCCAATCGCCAATTCAACCTTAGTCTGCCGAAGGGAGTGTTTTTGTAGCATGGGGTGATGAGTTTTGCATCACAATATGTGCAAAATCAGTAACTTTTGTAGGTGACAATCGCGCAGCAACTCTGGAATTAACGTTGAACCACTCCAATTCCTATGATAATTTGAGCTTGAACAAACCCGGGTAGGAGGTCTGCTGGATGTTCACTCCGAGAGACCAACTCCTGGCCAATCATGACGAATTCCGCCGCTTGGCCCAGGAGCATACGCAGTACGCACAACGTCTTGATTCACTCACCCAAAAACGTTATCTCAGCGAAGATGAAAAATTGGAAGAGGTCAGGCTGAAGAAGCTGAAACTGCGCCTGAAGGACCAGATGGAGTCCATCGAGCGGCAGTTTCGCCAGCAGACACAGCACCAGGTAGCGTAATTTCCCCGGCCACGAAGCCGCGGCTCAGGCCGCCAGAGTTCTTATTCGTCTTCCGCAAGGGCGCTCATAAGCGCCTTTTTTTATTGTAGTTAGCGACAAGGGCGCGCAGACACCGCCAGTCAGCGCGAACTACCGCCCTGCTCTATAATTCTCTCGGCGTCTCCTATGGTTCGCGATGGCTACTATTATGCGCTCTCTCTGCTGGGCGCGGCGTTGCTGGTCGGTTGGCTGGCCGCTCCCCTTTGGGCTGTGCTGCCGCTTGCGCTGGCGGCATTTTTCCTCTGGTTTTTTCGCGATCCGGAGCGGACAATCCCTGATTCGCCCGGCGCCGTGGTTTCACCCGCCGATGGCAAAGTGACTGACGTCTCGACTGTGCCCTGGGCAGACAGTAAGCGCACCCGTATTAGCATCTTCTTGAGTGTGTTCGACGTCCACGTAAATCGCTCGCCGGTTGGCGGCGTCATTCGCGATGTGCATTATCAACCGGGCAAATTCCTGAACGCCATGGGTTCCGCGTGCGCCGAGCAGAACGAACAGAACATCGTTACGGTAGAAGGCGATGGTCGAACCGTGATCTTCAAACAGATTGCCGGTTTGCTGGCGCGTCGCATTGTGTTCACCAAGAAAGTCGGCGACAGAGTGCAGCGTGGCGAGCGCATCGGTATGATCAAGTTTGGCTCGCGGGTTGATGTTTTGCTGGACAGCCCCGCGACGCTGCAGGTGAAGGTGGGAGATCGGGTAAAAGGCGGAAGCAGTGTCATCGCGTACTTGCAGCCGCTGAGCGCGCAATTAGCCGAAACAAGTGCAGGAGCAACGCGGAAGGGAGCGCGGTAATGGAAGACAATCCGCCGGTCCCCAGGCGCCGAAAGGAAGACATGCCCTCTGGCCGCCTGCGCAAGGGGCTGTACATTCTGCCGTCCCTATTTACCACGGCCAACATTGCCGCCGGATATTACGCCATCCTGCAGGTGGTTCACGGATCGCTGGCCGAGCCTTGGCATCTCGACAACGCCGCCAAAGCCATCGGGTTCGCCATCCTGTTCGACGGCTTGGATGGCCGCATTGCCCGCATGACAAAAACCAGCAGTGACTTCGGCCGGGAACTGGACTCATTGGCAGACGTCATTGCCTTCGGCCTGGCGCCCGCTCTTTTAGGCTGGATGTGGGGATTTCGCCTGCTGCCTCCCGGCGATAGTCCGAATCTGCATACCAAGCTGCTCCAACTCGGCGCCATCGCGAGCTTTCTCTTTGTCATGGCAGGAGCCAGCCGCCTGGCGCGTTTCAACATCACCAGCAACCCGCAGCCTTCGAATCCGGGCCGGCCGGGAAAGAAATATTTCGTGGGTATGCCGATTCCGGCGGGTGCCGGCGTCATTGCTGCCGTGGTGCATTTTGCCGGCGGCGAGCCCATCTCCTACTGGTACACCGCGCTGGTCTGGCTACTGATGATGATTGCAGTCGCTTACCTCATGGTGAGCACCTGGCGCTTTTACAGCTTCAAAGATATTAACCTGCACACGCGGCAGCCCTACCGGCTGATCGTTCTGTTCGCCGCATTGTTTGCTGGTATCTGGTTTTTCTCTGGACCGCTGCTGTTCGCCATCGCATTGCTTTACATGTTTTCCGGAGTGCTCTGGCGGCTGCAATGGATTTTCCGTCGAAAAAGAAATCCGCCGGCTCCACCCGCCTACAAGGAGATCTCGCAACCCTCATGAGTTCTGTGCCCAAGCCCCTTCCCGCTCATGACCTTCGCAGCGGTAATGCCTACCGCGTGGCCATCGTGGGCGCCGCCACGCTCAAAGGCAAAGAAGTGGCCGAGGTGCTGAACGACCGCAATTTCCCTTCGCTCGACGTCAAGCTGCTCGATGACGACGAATCGCTGGGACAGTTGGAAACGATGGGTGACGAGGTCAGCTTCATCCAGAGCGTACGCGCCGAGCAGTTCGACAAAGTGGATTTCACGTTCTTTGCCTCCGATCCACAATGCACTCGCAAAAATTGGAAGCTTGCCCGCAAGGCCGGCAGTGCCATCGTCGACCTCTCCTTTGCCCTCGAGGATGAGCCGGAAGCGGTGGTGCGCTCGCCCTGGATCGAACGCCAGTTGGCCCAGATGATGCTCCCTGAGCTTCAACCGGGGCCGGTAGTCGTCGCGCATCCGGTAGCCACGGTTCTAGCTTTGCTTACCGCAAGGGCGCAGAGAACCGGCCAGATCAGCCGCGTGGTAACCACCGTTTTCGAGCCCGCTTCCGAGCACGGCCAGAAGGGTATGGACGAACTGCACGAGCAGACCGTGAACCTGCTCTCCTTCCAGGAATTGCCCAAGAATGTTTTCGACACCCAGATTGCTTTCAATATGGTTGGGCGTTACGGTGAAAAGTCGCAGCCTACACTGGAAAGCGTGGAGCAGCGCATTCTAAAGCACTATCGCCACATTGCCGCAAAAGATGCTCCCCAGCCCTCGCTGCTGCTGCTGCAGGCGCCTATATTCCACGGACACAGTCTGGCGGTATATCTGGAGATGGAAAAGCCGGTAGCGTTGGGCGACTTGTCACAGGCCCTGGCCGGCGATCACGTCACGATTACCAGGTCCGCCGAAGAGTCGCCGAGCAACGTGAACGCCGCGGGGCAGGGCGACGTTTTGGTTTCCGTCAATCGCGATGCCAATCACGAAAACGGCGTCTGGCTATGGGTGGCTACCGACAACTTGCGCATCGCAGCGCTTACCGCTGTCGAATGCGCTGAAACGATTGCGGCGACGCGTCCGCGGGGGCAGATTCAGTGAGTCGCGGAACCTTGATATAGTTCCTTTCTGAGGTTACAAACATTCGCACCTGGCTGATTTTCTTGGCGGCGTTGCAGTTGTGCCTGGTCACAGCGGCCTGCAACTATCACACGGCCGGGCATGCCGCGCAGCTGCCGCAGGATATACGAACCATCGCCATACCCGGATTCGTCAATCAGACGCAAACCTATCGCATTGAGCAGACGCTCACTGCCTCTGTGGTCCGCGAATTTATTACGCGCACTCATTACCACATTGCGAACGACGTTCGCGACCCAGCTGATGCCACGCTG
>QIAS01000195.1:10197-12630 GCA_003225615.1 Acidobacteriota bacterium
CGCAGACCGGACGCGCCGCCAGCGTGCTGGTCACGGTCACGATGAAGGTTTCGCTCGTTGATAAGCAGAGCAAGATACTCTTTGAGAATCCCTCCTACGTATTTCGCGAGCAGTACCAGGTCTCCCGCGAGCTCTCGAGCTTTTTTGAAGAAGATTCCCCCGCGCTCGGCCGCTTGTCGCGCGATTTCGCCCGCACCCTCGTGAGCAACATCCTGGAGGGCTTCTGATGCGGGCTTTCGCCCAGGCCGACCGCTTTGTTTCCGATGTGGAAGCGCGCAAGCTGCGCCCGGCCTACGTTTTCGTAGGAGACGAAACTTTTTTCCGCAACCGCTGCCGGGAAGCAATTCTCGAACACCTGGTCCCGCCTGATCTGCGGGATTTCAGCTTGTTCGAATTCGACCTGGGAGAAACCGGCTTGACCGAGATTCTCGACCGCGCGCGCACCCCATCTCTGATGGCGCCCTTTCAAGTATTTTTCATCCGCGGGGTGAAGAACCTCTTCGGGCGCGGTTCAAACGAAGAGAAGCTGGCCGCGATTGAAGAGTATTGCAAGAATCCCAATCCCCATGCCCTCCTGATCTTTGTCGCCGACCATATCAGCATTCCCTCCGACGCGCGCCGCATGGAACTGACCGACCGCGACCGCTACGAGCGTATCCGCGAAACTCTTGGCCAGTTCTGCGGAATTGTCGAGCTGTCGAGAGTAGAAGAATCCGAAGCCGTGCGCTGGATCGGCGAGTACTGCGCCAGCCGAGACGTAAAGATTGATACCGACGGCGCTCGCGAACTGGTGGACGCCCTCGGCGGCGACATGATGATGATCTCCAACGAACTGGAGAAGCTGATTCTGTACGTCGGCGAAAAAAAGCGCATCACATTGGGTGACGTCGAAACAATGGTACTCGCCGCTAAGCAGCGCTCGCTTTACGAGCTGACCGATGCCATCTCCGCCAAAGATCGCGTGCGCGCGCTGGAAACCCTGGATGCGATTTTGTCCTCGGGCGAAGGCGAAGAGGCTGCCATCGGCCATCTCTACATGCTGGCCAAGACTTTTCGGCAAATGCTGGTGATCCTGGAGCGCAACGTGCGCGACCAGAGAATGCTCTGGGCCGCGCTCTGGCAAGGCTTCCGCGTCCCGCCGTTCGCGGCCGATGACATTATCAAGCAAGCCCGACGCTACAAGTCCAAGCGCGAGCTCACCCGCGGAATTCGCTTAATCGCCAAGGCCGACCTTTCTATCCGCTCCAATCCTGTCAGCAAGCGCCTCGTGCTGGAGAAGTTGGTAATGGACCTCGCCGCCGAACCCAAACCAGAGATCGGGTGGTCGCAGGAAGAGTTGCCGGTGTAAGGGCAGCCGTCCCCACGTGGATCTTCTACATCCATAAGTCCATGAACTCTGTCCGCTATCTCGAGCGCATCGGTTACGCCGTTCCAAACGCCCCCAACGCCGACACTCTGCGCCAAATCCATCGTGCCCACCTGCTGGCCGTCCCTTTTGAAAATCTGGATATCCCGTTGAAGCGCAAAATCGTGTGTGAGGAAGAAAGTTTTTTGCGCAAAATTGTGGAGCGGCGCCGCGGTGGTTTCTGCTACGAGATGAATGGGGCTTTCGCCGCATTGCTGCGCAGCCTGGGTTTTCAAGTCACGCTTCTCTCCGCGCGTGTTCCAAAGGAGGACGGGAGCGAGGGGCCGGAATTCGATCACCTCACGCTGCGCGTGGAGCTGGAAGAGCCGTGGCTCGCCGATGTTGGGTTTGGAGATTCGTTTCTGGAGCCATTGCGGCTGAAAACTGGCGTCGAGCAAAAACAGGCTGGGCGAAAGTTCCGCATTATCGAAGCCAATGAATCATTGCACGTCGAACGATGCGAGGCCGACGGGTCCTGGAAGCTGGAGTACTCGTTCACATTACAACCGCGACAACTCCCGGAGTTTGCCGCGATGTGCCACTACCATCAGACCTCGCCAGAGTCGCCATTCACGCGTAAGCAGGTCTGCTCCCTTGCCACTCCCGACGGGCGCATCACGTTGTCTGGTATGAAGCTGATAACAACGCGCGACGGCAAAAGAGAAGAGAGGGAGATGGGATCACAAGCTGAATGGCAGCAGGTGCTGAAAAATCAGTTCGGGGTAGTTCTCTAGTCGCGTGAGATGAGGTCGTGGCGAAAATTCCTGGAAAGGCTTGTGATTTCCGCCGCCATGGGGTCCTTCGACTCCGCAGGCCGCAGCAGCCTGCTCCGCTCAGGACGACAGTTGTTCGGGGAAAATTGGAAAGTCGAAGCTAAAAGGTCCGCCGTTTTGAGCCTTCGCTATCAGGCTAAAAGCTAAAAGCTAAAAGCCAAGAGCCTAAAGCCCCGGCCTACTTCGCCAACGCATTCAGCCGTGCATTCAGCCGGGACTTATACCGCGACGCCGTGTTCTCATGAATCACGCCCT
>QIAS01000196.1:0-10495 GCA_003225615.1 Acidobacteriota bacterium
CAACATCACCGTGGTGGCGACGAAGACCTTGGCTGCGGGCCGCTTCGAGCTTTCCAGGAATGTTGCCATTGGCCGTACTACACAGCCCCTTAGGTAGGGGCTGGGCGCAAACTTAGCAAGATAGCATACCGGGCAGTTGTCTAACCTGAGCTAGGCAGGATTTCTTGCCACGGAGGATTTGGATGCTGGCGCGCTACTCCAGGCTACTCTCGTTGTCCGTTTTTGGCGCCAGATATGTCCGAGTGATCCGGTCATGCCAGCACAAGGCATCTTCGTCCACCAGGCACCAGGCATAACCCATTCCAAAGGAGATGGCTGACAATACCGAAACCAGCACGCGCCAACGCCTGAGGCGACGACTGACGGGACTACCGTCAAACCGGCTGAGCTGGAGCTTGGCCGCTTTCAATCCCGGCGTGCTCCCGGTGTAGACCAGTAAAATGTAGTGATAAACCGCCCAGAGGAATGCCGAGACTGCCGCCCCCATCCCCAACCATAAAGGCGGCCCTGGCTTCACGGCGGCGATTTTGAAGAAGATGTATCCGAAAAGCGCAGTGGCTGAGAGCACAAGAGCGCCGTCCAACGCCGAAGCGAACAGGCGCTGTTCCAGCGGGGCTGATTGCAAAGGCACGTCGATGCCGGGCCTCTTCTCCGGCTCGTCTACTTCCACTGCGTCCAAGAGAATGCCGCCTAAGGCCGGTGGAGCAGGCGCCATCTCCGGAACCTCAAGGATGCGCGGCCGGTCGAGTATTGGTTCGGCGAGTTCGTCTCCTCGCGCGGGCATGGCCGAGCATCTGGGAAACTCAATAATCTTGGCGGTTGCGTCCCTGAAAGCCCTCTCTCGCGACCTCGTGTCCAGG
Source organism: Acidobacteriota bacterium (assembly GCA_003225615.1). Taxonomy (GTDB): domain Bacteria; phylum Acidobacteriota; class Terriglobia; order Terriglobales; family Acidobacteriaceae; genus QIAS01. The sequence goes on from QIAS01000196.1 coordinate 861, forward strand.
GGTGCTTCCGTGTGCGGCTGGGCCGCAGGTTCTATTGCCGTGACCGCCAGCGAGGGCACCGCCATTCCGCTTACGTTCTCCGCAACGGCTGTGGTAAAAGCAGCTCTCGCTGGGGCTGATTGCGCCTGGCCCGATCTTCCGGCCGGGCGCGGCGAAGTTGCTCCTTCTGCGGGTTCGAATTTCAGTCGCAGCGATGGATACCGCGGCCCGCGCGATCTCGTCCGTGAACGGTAGCGATGAACACGCGCGGCAAGTTCCTGGCGCCACAAGGCAGGGTCTTGAAAGGACTGATCGCGCAGAGATTCGCCGAGCTGATTAGGCTGCTCTATTAACTGGGAGTGCGCATTCTGATTAACAACTTCAGGCGCGCCGGAATCATCGGCGCGAGCCTCGGCGGGCGTCGCGGCGTTCGCCTCAGACTCGGTTGCTTTTGCGATACCATCCACCGTGAATCGCACTCCAGCCGGCGCAGCGTCCAGCCTGACAGTACATTGCTGCTCACTGCAATCGTCGGCTTCTGGCTCCTCCAGCACCGCGTCAGCAGGCAGAGTTCCACCCGCTTCCGAATCGCCTTCAAAGCGAGGAAGGAATCGAGGCCGGGTTTCCATGGGACGCGGTTCAGGGTCGCAACGACACAGGTCGCCGCAGAGCGGACAGCTCATGAAATGGTCTTGCGAGAATGCGCAGAGCTAGAGCAGTATCAGCCAACTGCGGCGCGATCACCAGAAGAATTTCCTCCGAGGACACTTTGCCGATAACCCAGCCGCGTGCTAAGGTCACGATGTCCCCTAAATCCCTGGGGTACTCGTGCGCTCCCGATGATCTCCCGCACACGATTCCTTATCACGACGGTGTTTTTTTGTCATCTGCTTCTCACTCCTACGTTAGTTACCAGCCAGTTGCTTCTTCCTGTAGCGGGCAGGGATTTACAAAATGAGCAGCAGGACACTAAGCCACCCGACGCCTTGCCCGGCGCGCCCTCGGGGAACGACGAAGAAATCACCATTCGAGCCGCGGAGCAGCAAAAAGACGGACCGGTCTTCAAGCTGCGCGGCCAGGTTGAGATTCATTATCGGACTTTCGTTTTGTACGCCGATGAGATCACCTACAACTCAGCGACTGGCGACGCTACCCTGGAAGGCCACGTAGTCCTCGATGGCGGCCCCAACGACGAGCACATACAGGCCGGCCATGGCAGGTACAACATTCGAACCGAAGTTGGGCGCTTTTACGACGTAATTGGCACCACGGGTTTGCGCCTGCGCGGCGGGCATACCCTACTGACCTCTTCGACTCCGTTCGCTTTCACCGGCAAGCTGGTTGAAAAAACTGGCCCCGATCATTATGTGGTGCATGACGGAACCGTCACCACCTGCGAGCTTCCCAAACCCAAATGGATATTCAGCGCCCGCAAGGTGGTCGTTGACGTTGGCGGCAACGCGAAAATCTACCACTCCACCTTCCGCATCAAGGGGGTGCCGATCTTTTACTTCCCATTCGCGACTCACCCCGTGGAGCATCTGGGACGTCAGTCCGGTTTCCTGATCCCCAATTTCGGCAATTCGTCGCGCAAGGGTTTCATCGCTGGTGAATCAGTTTACTGGGCCATCGACCGCAGTATGGATGCGACCGTGGGCGCCGACTACTACTCACTCCGAGGCTGGGCGCAACATGGGGAATTTCGCGCCCGTCCGAGTGAAACGTCTTTTGTGGATTTGAATTATCAAGGCGTGATTGACCGCGGCATCGGGTCTCCTCCCGTCAAGCAGGGTGGCGAAAACGCCCGCCTCAATGCCCAGGCCACCTTTGGGCATAATTTTCGCGGCGTCGCCAATATCGACTACCTCAGCTCATTCGTCTACCGTCTCGCCTTCAACGAGGTTTTCACCCAAGCCGTGTATTCGGAAGTGAAGTCACAGGTCTTTCTCTCCAATACGACGCGCGGGTTTTCCTACAATGGCATGACGGAGCGGTACCAGAACTTCGAAAGCACCCAGCCAGGCGACGTGATTACCATTTTGCACGCGCCCAGCTTTGACTTCTCCAGCGTGGAAAAGCCGATTGCCCACTCACCGCTATATGGAGCTCTTGATTTCGCAGCCGAAGGGCTCTCGCGCAGCGAACCGTCGTTCCGCACGGCGAACCTTCTGGGCCGTGTGGACCTGAATCCAAGTATTTCCCTGCCGCTGCGCTTCGATAGCTGGTCTCTTCGCCCGGAGCTCTCTCTGCGCGATACCTATTACACTCAGCGGTTGGTGCCCACGTCTGGAACGGGATTTGCGACCAGCGAACCTATCAATCGCCGGGCTCTCGATGCCTCCGTTGAGCTGCGCCCGCCCGCTCTGGCTCGGATTTTCGATCGTGAAGTTCGTAAACGAAAACTCAAGCATGTAATCGAACCTCGCCTGATCTACACCTACACGACCGGTGTAGATAATTTTTCGCAAATCCTGCGCTTTGATGAACGGGACATTCTGAGCAACACGAATGAAGTCGAGTACGCGGTCGTAAACCGCCTTTATGCCAAACGGACTTCCGACCAACCCGACGATTGCGGGCCGCAGGGGATGCCTGCGCTGAACGTTGGCGCCGGGGCGCCTCAGGGGGGAGTGCCCTGGTCGCGCGGCGGAGTGGAGAGTCAGCCCTGTGTAGCCGGTCCCCGTGTGCGGGAGATCATTACGTGGGAACTCAAGCAGAAATATTTTTTCGATCCGAACTTCGGGGGAGCCCTGGTTGCGGGCCTGCGAAACGTGTTCACGACCAGCGCTGAATTGACGGGCATCGCTTTTTTGACGGAGCCCCGGCGCTTTTCGCCTCTGGTCTCGCGTCTGCGCATCCAGACCAGTGCCCGCAGCGACGCCGAGTGGGATGCAGATTACGATTTCAAGAACTCGCGCATTAACGCCAGCACCGTGCTTCTGAACTACCACTTCGGATCCTTCACCATGGGCGGCGGTGACGCGTACTCCCAGGTCCCGGACGTGACCTCGTCTGCGAGTCCTGTTCCCACTCTTCAAGAATTCCACCAGTTTCGCGTGTTGCTCGGCTATGGGCATCCCAACAAACGTGGATTCAGTGGCGCCGCCAGTTTCGGCTTTGACGCTACACTCGGATTCCTGCAGTACTCAACGGTACAAACGTCCTATAACTGGGACTGCTGCGGACTGAGCCTGGAATATCGCCGCTTCGCGCTGGGATCGGTTCGTAATGAGAACCAATTTCGATTCAACTTCAGCTTGGCCAATGTAGCGACGTTCGGTAACCTTCGTCGGCAAGAGAGGTTGTTCTAGCGAGGAATCCGGCGTTGGTCGCTCCCACTGCGACCGTATTAAGATAGGAGGATGTCGCTCAGCCCTGATCTAGCCGCCAAGCGCGCCGCCCTGGAATCGTCCCTGCGTGCCCTCGGTCGAACCCTGATTGCATACTCGGGTGGTGTGGACTCCGCTTTCCTTGCGTGGGCTGCCCATCAGGCTGTGGGCGACGACATGCTCGCAGTCATCGCGGACTCACCCAGCCTGGCCCGCACTCACCTGAAGGACGCACTTGCCTTCGCAACCGAGCAGGGCATTCCCGTGGAAATCATTGCCACCGCAGAACTGGAGCGCTCGGAATACGTTCAAAATGATGGGTCGCGCTGTTTCCACTGTAAGGACGAACTGTTCACGGTGATGGAGCGCTTCCGCACCAGTCACGGTTTTAACTGCATTGCCTATGGAGTGAACCTGGATGACCAGGGAGACTTCCGTCCCGGGCAGCAGGCGGCACGGCAGCATCACGTTGCAGCCCCACTTTTGGAAGCCGCTCTTTCCAAGCAGGAAATTCGCGAACTGGCGCGCGATGCCGGACTGCGCGTCTGGGATAAGCCGGCTTCTGCCTGTCTTTCCTCACGCATCGAATACGGCCGTCCGGTCACTCGGGAGGCGCTCAGCGTGGTCGAACAGGGTGAGGACGCCCTCCGCGGTCTCGGCTTTCGCCAGTTCCGCGTCCGCCATCACGGCGAGATTGTCCGAATCGAAATTGCCCAGGATGAACTCCCGCGGGCCCTGACGCCAGAAATGGCTGCCGAGTTCACCCGGATCTTCAAACCGCTTGGATTTCAGTTTGTCACGCTCGATCTGGAAGGCTTCCGTTCGGGTTCTATGAATTCGCTCCTGTCGGTTGAGCAGTTGCGACGCGTTGGCTAGGCGACTTCCGGCCAGTTATAGCCAGCAAACCTGCGCCACATTGGGACCCTCTCGCCAGCAGGGCCTTGGCTTGGGTGCGAGCCTCTTCTGCGGTCACCCAGCCCTCATATGAGATAATTTGTAGTAATCCTCCAATGTTAAGGCGGCTTCTAGTGATGCTTCTGCGACGTTCCCTTATCTTTCTCGTCCTCATCTGTCTCGGCTGTTCTGCTCAATCTGCGCCTCCGGATACGGTGAAAGCTGTCGAGCGCCAGGTTCGTGGGTTCTACAATATTCCGCCCGAGGTGAAAATCATCGTGGGCGCGCCCAAGCCCAGCGATTTTCCAAACTATGACGCGGTGACAATCACCTTCGATAGCGGACAGAAGAAGCAGAATTATGATTTCCTTCTTGCCAAAGATGGCAAGACCTTGCTACGTCTGACCAAATTCGACCTCACCAAGGACCCCTATGCCGAGACCATGAAGAAGATCGACGTCAAGGGGCGTCCCACGCGTGGCAACAAGGATGCCAAAGTTGTAGTGGTAAATTACGACGACTTGCAATGTCCCTTTTGCTCCCACATGCATCAGACCCTGTTTCCGCAAATGCTGAAGGAGTATGGAGACCGGGTGTTGTTCATCTATAAAGATTTCCCCTTGGTCGAAATTCATCCCTGGGCAACGCACGCCGCTGTGGATGCGAACTGCCTGGCGGCTCAGAACAATGATGCCTATTGGGCTTTCGCCGATTACATTCACGCCAACCAGGAGGAGATGAGGAAGGAAAAGGGCAGAGATGGTCAGTTTGCCAAGCTCGATCAGATCACGATGTTGCAGGGACAGAAAAACAATGTCGATGTTGCCAAGTTGCAGTCGTGCATCAAGGCGCAGAATGAAGACGCGGTGAAAGCGTCGATGCGCGAAGCTGAAGGGCTGGGGGTTAGCGCCACCCCGACCCTGTACGTGAACGGCGAAAAAGTAGATGGCGCCGTGCCGATTGAAGAATTGCGCGCGGTCTTCGACCGTGCTCTGCAGCAGGCGGGTGTGCCGGTCCCGGCGCATTCCAGTGCTGCATCCGCCACCGCACCTCCTAATGTGGTGTCGCCGGCCAGGTAACAATTTCTGTGACACTGGGACAATTCAGGCTTGCGGAGATGCTCGATTGAAACGGGATTGGCTATCTGTTCGCGTGTTTTCGACTGCGTTGCTTGCGCTCAGCCTGCTGGGCTGCGGGTCGAGACGCGAGGGAGATGTGATGGCGGCGGTTGACGGCCGCAAGATCTACCGTTCCGACGTGGAAAAGTATTATCAGAACCAAACTACTGGCTCGCAGCAGCAACCCGTCGCAGAACAGGCGACCAGCCTTCGCTTGAGCATCTTGCGCGAGCTAATTGACGATGAAATCCTCATGCATCGCGCGGAGAAGCTGGGGCTGCTGGCCACCGATGATGAGGTCAATCACAAGCTCAATGAAATCAAGTCTCCATATTCGCAGGAACAATTTGATCAGAAGCTCAAGGAAAAGAAAATCACGCTCGATGACTTCAAGCGCGACCTGCGGCGCTCGCTGACAGTGGAGAAGGTTTTGAACCGCGAGATCGCCTCCAGGATCAACGTTTCCGATCAGGACATCACCAACTATTACAACGCCCACAAGGCGGAATACAATTTGATTGAACCTCAATATCATCTGGCGCAGATCTGGATAACTACGCAGCCCAACCCGCAGGTGCACAACCTCAAGAACGACAAGGCACAGAACGAGGCAGAGGCCCGCAAGAAAATCCAGATGCTCGTGAACCGCCTCGACAGCGGCGACGATTTTGCTACCTTGGCGATGAACTATTCCGAGGACACAGAAACGTCCGGTAACGGCGGAGATCTTGGATTTACTCCTGAGTCAGCTCTGAGGAACACCGATCCTTTTACTCGCGAAGCGGTGATGAAATTGAAGCCGGGTCAGTACAGCCCCGTGATTACGGTTGCTAATCCGCCCAACAAACAAGCCTTCGGCTTTCGCATTGTGAAACTGATTTCAAAGGAACCATCCGGGCAGCGGGAGTTGAGCGATCCTCGCGTCCAGCAGGCGATTCGGCAGCAGCTGATTGATCGTCGCGAGCAACTGTTGAAGGCCGCTTACTACGAAAACCTCCGCGACCATGCCAAAGTTAACAATTACTTCGCTGAAGAAATCCTCCAGACCACAGGAAACGCAAAATAGGCTGCGCTGATTTAGGCGGGAACAACTTCACTCGACAATCGCCAGCACGTCCCCGGCGTTCACGTTGGCGCCTTCGGTGGCGAGCATCTTCTGCATGACGCCTTTTTTCGGGGACTTGATCTCGTTCTGCATCTTCATCGCCTCTACCACCACGACGCCCTGTCCCGCTTCGACTTCATCTTTCTCGCGCGCCAATACCCGGACTACTTTGCCCGGCATGGGAGCAACTACCTTTTTCGGGCCCTTGGCGTCTGCATCGGCCCCTTTACGCCCACGTAACGATCGCGGATCGCGCAACTCCGCCGCATAGCGTACACTACCCACCCACAAATGCATGTCGGTAGGTGTGATTTCGCGTTTGATTTCGTAGGCCTTGCCAGCGATCAACACTGAAAGCACGTCCCGGCGGGTCAACACCGCGTCCATGTCAACTTCGCGTCCATCGAGGCGACACTGCCAACGACCGTCGGCGCGGCTCAGGTCGAGCCGGTAGTTCTTGCCGTCGATGGTGACTTCGTAAATCATTGGAAACCCGGTAGCTGGTAGTTAGCAGCTGGTAGCTAATAGATAGGCGCCAGTGGTCAGGTAAGAAGAATTGCAGGTCGTTCTTGACCGCTGTTGCTAGCTACTAACTCCTAGCTACTAACTACTGTTATCTCAGCCCTTCCACTCTCGCCGTGCGCTTCCAGTTGGAAGCTTTGTCAGGCGCGGATTTTGGTCCGGAGCCGTTCCCTGAAAAGCCGTTGTTCGGCACCGCAGACGCGGCTTCGAGCTGAGCAAAGACGCCCGCTGCAATCGCCGCGAGCTCCGCTCCGCCACTGTCTCGCAAATCCAGTTTTGGACCATGTGAGAGCAACCGGTCCAGGTAGCCTGTGTCCAGCTTGCCAGCTTGGAAATCGGGGTCGCGTAAAATCTGGCGGAACAGCGAGATGTTGGTTTTAATGCCGCCCACGAAGTATTCGTTCAAGGCGCGGATCAGCCGGGCAATCGCCTGCTGACGATCTGTCCCGTAGCCGATTAACTTGGCCAGCAGAGGATCATAATCAATCGGCACGGTCCAGCCTTCGTACATGCCGCTGTCCCGGCGAATGCCGGGCCCTGAAGGCGTGAGCAGCAATGTGATCTTCCCCGGGCTGGGAAAGAAATTGTTATCCGGATCCTCCGCATAAATTCGGCATTCCATGGCGTGTCCGCGGATGCTGATATCATCCTGCGTGAATGGCAGTTTCTCGCCCGCTGCGATGCGAATTTGCAAGTGAACCAGATCGAGCCCGGTGATCAGCTCGGTTACCGGATGCTCCACCTGCAGCCGGGTATTCATTTCCAGAAAATAGAAGTTCTTCTCCTGGTCAACCAGGAATTCCACCGTACCCGCATTCGTGTAGTGAGCGGCCTTGGCCACCCGCACGGCGATTTCTCCCATGCGCCGCCGCATCTCCGGATCGACAATCGGCGAAGGTGACTCCTCCAGCACCTTCTGGTGCCGGCGTTGTATCGAACACTCGCGCTCGCCCAGATAGACGGTGTTGCCGTGCTCGTCGGCCAGAACCTGCACTTCAATGTGACGGGGATTGACGATGGCCTTTTCGACATAAACCTCGCTGTCGCCGAAGGAGCGTTGCGCCTCGCTCTGGGCGGCCTCGAGCGCCGCCCGCAGATCTCCGGGAGTGTGCACCAATCGCATGCCTTTACCGCCGCCTCCCGCAGCCGCTTTTAGCATGACCGGATATCCGATTTTGGCTGCGACGCGCTCGGCCTCCTGCGCCGACTCCAAGCCGCGGGAAGTCCCCGGAACGAGCGGCACGCCTGCCTTCTCCATCTCCTGTCGGGCCCGGGTCTTGGAACCCATCATCTCCATCGAGGCCGCCGTCGGGCCAATAAACTTGATTCCCGCGTCCACACAAGCCTGCGCGAACTTCGAATTCTCGGAGAGAAAACCGTAACCGGGATGAATCGCGTCCGCTCCTGATCGCCTGGCGACGTCCAGGATTTTCGGAACATTCAAATAGGATTCGCTGGCCGCGGGTGGTCCTATGTGATAAGCCTCATCGGCCTTGCGCACGTGCAAGCTTGCGCGGTCCACGTCGGAGTACACGGCGACCGCGGTGATCCCCAACTCGCGGCAAGCGCGGACGACGCGCACCGCAATCTCCCCCCGGTTGGCGATAAGAATTTTCTTGAACATACAGGATGGCGCTCAGACCAGGCGCGTAAACCTAGTATTGTACTCGCGGTGCCGCATAGCAGGCCCGCTTCGAGCCTACAACTCTAGCAATGCCCCGGCCCAGCGCGTGTTCACTAAATCACATCAGACGTGCGGTTGCGGGCAACCAGCAAACCTTTAACCGCAAAGGTCGCAAAGCCGGCTGCCAGATTGGCGAAGTGGCGCACTTTGCGAACTTCACGTGATCTTGGCGTTCTTTGCGGTTAAGGACTTTTCGGGAAGTAGTATCATGTTGTCATTTCCGCATCACTTCATGACCAACCAGCTCTCTCCTGAGGCGGCACTAACGGAAAACTCGCCGCAAGCCACATCCGTTCCTGACCCCGGCAATCGCATCTTTGTCGATATCTGGCTTCTCGGCGCTGTGGTCACACTCGCAGCCGTACTACGGTCCTTGTTTCTGACCAGGAAGTCGTTCTGGTTCGACGAAGGCGTTAGCGTCCAGATTGCCCGTCTGGACTGGTACAACCACGTGCGCATCCTCTGGCGTCGCGAAGGAAATATGTCGCTTTACTATTTGCTGCTTCGGGGATGGTTGCATCCCTCTCAGTAATAGCATCAGTGGCCGCGATTCCTTCGATCTACTGGCTAGGCCGGAGGCTTTTTGACCGCCGGGTGGGCCTGATTGCGGCGACGCTGCTCAGCTTGAATGCCTATCACGTACGTTATGCGCAGGAAGCCCGCAGTTACTCGCTATTTGTCTTCCTGACTATCCTGTCCAGTATTTATTTTCTGCGATCTCTTGAGCAGCCATCGCGACGCAATCGCCTGGGTCATATTCTGAGCAGCGCCCTCGCGGTCTACGCCCACTTCTTTGCCGTTTTGCTGATTATCGCCCAGTGGATATCCTTGCGGTTTTTAGAGCCGCACCAGATTCCACCCGACCTGCGCAAGCGGAGCAGGCATTGGAAGACGATTGCTCTTGTCGTGCTTCCGGCCCTGCTCTTCGCGGGTACAACGGGAGTTGGACCTCTGAACTGGATAAAGCGCCCGGGCCTCAAGATGCTTTACGATTATTACCAGCA
>QIAS01000196.1:10518-11398 GCA_003225615.1 Acidobacteriota bacterium
GGTGCTGCACTTGCTCCTGTGGGCCGGAGATTATTTCGGCGTGATACACCTTTGGCTATCTGGCGCTACCAGTTTTTGCTGCTCTGGCTGCTCTTTCCCGTGGTATTTACCCTTATAGTTTCGATTGTTCGGCCCATGTTCGTTGCCCGCTATTTCTTCTTCTGCCTCCCCGCGTTCATCCTGCTTGCCTCGGCCGGACTAGCTCGCATCCGTCGAAGTTGGCTGCTGGCGCCTGCCCTGATATTTTTCGTGGCCTTGTCTCTGAAGGGCACGCTCTCCTACTACGACCACGACTTCGACCTTTACCGCGATGACTGGCGGGCCGCGTCCTATTACGTCCTGAACCGTGCACGTCCCGCGGACGTCGTAATTTTCCATATCGCGATGGGACGCATGCCTTACGAATTCTACAGGTCCGTGTACCCCGGCGGTGGACCGGCTCCCACGGTCATTAATCCGGCGCGTGGCGATCACATGGATTATCGCGACTTCATGGGAAAACCGAGCGCGAATTTCATCCGGGCAGTGCCCGCCCAATACGATCGTGTCTGGGTCGTCCTGAAAAATAATCAGACGAAAACGGGTGATGTTGATTTCACGACAACGGTCTTGAGTCAGGTGTTTGGCGTGAGCTACGCCACTCGGCAAGATGCCAGTTTCCCAGGCGGGATAGAAATTCGCTTCTACAGCGAAAGAAGGGTCCAGAAAGAAGCAGACATCAGCGGCAGCCAATCGCGTTAGCGAGTGGCGTTTAATACCAAAGGCCCTTCCCTACGGAAGAGGCCTTTGGTCTGGGGTAGGAAAAAGCTACTTGCTCTGATCCAGAGTCACGCCTTGGGCTCCAGGCTGTTTCTCCGCCTTCAATTTCTTGATAGCCATG
>QIAS01000196.1:11519-12943 GCA_003225615.1 Acidobacteriota bacterium
GCCTTGTTCAGGGCAGTTATGCCATCCTGAATGTAGGTCGAATTCTTCGCGCTCAGGGCAGTGCAAACTTTCTTGTCTTTCAAAGGCTCTTCCGGCTTCAGACCCAGCTTGGCGCGTTCTTCCATGCGTGGCTGGTAGCTCTGCGTCCAGTCAATGACCGCGACCGAATAGTACGGCTCGGGGTCGTTGGGATCGAGTTCGGTAGCCTTACGGTAGTACGCCTTGGCGTCGTCGAACCTCTTCATCTGCAAGTAGAGATAGGCAATGCCCTTAACGCTATTGATGTTCTTCGGATCGCGCTTCAGAACTTCCTTGTACTGATCGATAGCCTGCTCGGCCATCTTGTTGTTGTCAGGAGTATCAGCACCTGGAATGTATTGCTGGGCGAAGGCCGTGGCAAGGTACAAGCGGGCATTCAGCAAACCCGGATCCAGTGACACGGCCTGCTGAAAGTGATCAATCGCCTCTTCATATTTCGAATTCTTGTACGACTGCACGCCCTTGTTCAACTGGTCGCGCGCCCTGAGCTTGTTGCAGCCGGCGGCGGATAGCATTGCTGCCGCAATCGCCACCACGACCAATACACGTAAGCTTTTTTTCATTGCGTTTGAATTCTCCATTAACTAGGAACTGGGAACCTGGGCAGACGAATACATGCGTGACGAGAGGGCAAAGCTGCACCTATAGGGCCTTGCGCGCGACAGATAGGCGGATTCTACGATCCTGGCCGGCAGAGCAATACCTTGCTTGCTCGACTACCCACCTGCTTCAATCTTCGCCGTGATCAGCCCCACCTTGTCTACGCCGGAGGCGTGGGCAATGTCAATGACATTAGCCACATCGGCAAAAGGCACGTTGCTGTCGCCCTTTTTTGCCGATGTGGCTAATGTCATTGACATTGCCCACGCCTCCGGCGTAGACAAGGTGGGTCTGATCACGGCGAAGATTGAAGCAGGTGGTTAGTCGAGCACAACGTGGTGCTTGCCTGGCGAGGTTAGAGAATCGGTCTGCCGTTCCGGCGCAAGGCTCGCCTCCACAGGTGAGGGAGCCTTTTGGCGTCAGCGGCGTGATCACCATGAAGATGATCAGCAGCACCAGTAGTACGTCAATGAGCGGTGTCACATTGATATTTGCGCTCTGGCCTCCGCTCGGGCCAACTGCCATTCCCATATCGATCTCCTCTTAATTATTGACCACCGGTTGACGGTGCCGGCGTGGTTGTGGCCGGAGCGTTCGGAGTATTCTTCCTCTGATCGGTCAGCAGGCCCAACTGGTCCACACCCGCGGAGCGGACGTTGTCCACCACATCGACCACGGAGCCATACTTGGCTCGTGCGTCGGCGCGAATGAATACCCGCTTATCATTACGGTTGGCCAACCGGTCTTTGACCTTCGCCGTCAGCTGATCCGGCGGAATCTGGTCA
>QIAS01000251.1:0-359 GCA_003225615.1 Acidobacteriota bacterium
ACAGCCAAGCCAGAAGACAACTCTGCGCACCGCGACCATCCTGGCCAGCCGCAGCGAGATAAAGCGTGGGGAGTGGAAGCCTTTCGAAAATCTCGGATTCCAGATTCGGCCGGTGGGTTCGGTAGCCTACAAACTTGCTTGTGTCTCGGCGGGACTGGCAGATGCTACATTCACTCTCACGCCGAAGCACGAATGGGATGTTGCCGCCGGAGCTGCTTTGGTCCAGAGTGCTGGAGGATTCGTCGCCACCCTTGAGAACACGGCGCTATGCTGCAATAGAAAAAACCCCTTGCTGCCGGGCCTCATTGCCAGCGGACCCCTTCTGCGGAAAGAACTACTGGAACTGATCCAGCGTTACA
>QIAS01000251.1:383-2623 GCA_003225615.1 Acidobacteriota bacterium
GCCGAGGGATTTGCGTGCCCTGCCGCCAACCACTTGCGCACTGAAGCCAACCGCTTGCTGTCTTATTCCGGCGCGATGGCTTAGCGGCGGAATTCCTGGCCACGCATCCGAACCCCGCCGAGGTTGAAGGCTGGCATCTGCCCTGCGCTGGCGACCTAGGCTCCTCTCCAGCGTTTCCAACTTTCGCCCGCCCTAGGGCAACCAACCGTCCAGAGACACACGCCATCGAACAACCGGGTGGTATTAGGGGAATAAGTTGCATGTGCTTCGCTGCTAAGTGGGTTTTGGCACTGGTATGTGGATCGGCGATCCTGTGTCTCTCAGGGTGTGGGGGCGCATCCAGCCCGGGAAAAACAGGAAACTCTGGAAATTCGTCGGCGCAACAAGCTCAGTTGAACGTTTCCGTCACGGGTTCGGGGGGAGGCGCGGTCAGCAGCTCTCCGCCTGGAATTACCTGTGGGCAAACCTGTAGCGCAACTTTTAATGGCGGTACATCGGTGACTCTCACGGCCACACCTAGCAGTGGGAACTCATTCTCTGGCTGGTCGGGAGCATGCTCTGGAACATCTGCGACCTGCACAATCGTTCTAAACAGCGCAACTTCCGCAGCTGCAGCAGGATTCGCCGCAGCAGCGGCGCCCCGATTGACGGTTTCAGAAACGGGCTCGGGTACGGGAACCGTGACCAGCAACCCAGCCGGAATCAATTGCGGCCCGACCTGCGCCGCGGCATTCGCCACTGGCACCACGGTAACTCTCACAGCCGCTCCAAATCCTGGCTTCGTATTCACCGGTTGGTCGGGAGGATGCTCCGGCACGGACACATGCACTGTGGCCTTGAATGCCGACACTTCGGTACCCGCCACTTTCGTCGGGGGATCGCTACAGTCGGTGAACCATATCATCTTCATGGCCCAGGAAAACCGCGGCTTCCTGCATTACTTCGGCGCACTTCCCAAGTACTGGGCCGACAACGGTTACACCGCTGAGCAGTTCGACGGCCTGCCGCAATTTAATACCACCGCTGGTCCCCCTCCGACCAATCCCGGCTGCGATCCCGCTTTTCCCCCGCCAAGTGGTTGCCATTTCGATACTAATAACATGGTGCAGTCGTTTCACATGGTTAACAAGTGCGTGGAGAACGTGCTCCCATTCTGGGATTATAGCCATATCGACTTTAATTTCATGGACCCGGTTTCCGGCACGGCGACGCTGGATGGATTTGTGTACAACGCTGCTAACGAGGCGAGAGGCTCCAATTTCAGTGACGTCAATGGCATGCGAGCCATGGGCTACTATACGGGCGATGACCTGAACTACTACTACTTCATGGTTTCGAATTTCGGCACCTCGGACCGCTGGTTCTCGCCGGTCATGACGCAAACCCAGCCCAACCGGATGTACCTGCTCTCGGCAACCTCCGCAGGACATATCCGTCCCTTAGAAGGTTCCCCCTTGCTCACTAACAAGACCATATTCCAGGCCTTGCAGGAGGCGGGTATCTCGTGGAAGGTCTACGTCTCAGACCCGGTCGCTGGTCCCAACCTGATACCAGGGAGTGCCATGAGCATGTTTTCCTTTGCCTACAAGTTCCCGCAGAACTTTGTGCCGGCATCGAATTTCATGACGGATGCCGCCAATGGAACCTTGCCGCAGGTTGCAATGATCGAGCCGGGATACAGTAGCGGTAACGATGAACATCCTTTTGAGAATGCCCAAGAACCTGGAGGCAGCGTGGAAACGGGGGCAAGGTACGTTTCCGGGTTTATCAACGCTCTCATGCGGAGTCCGTCTTGGAAGGACTCAGTATTCATGCTGACATGGGACGAGTTCGGTGGGTTTTATGATGACGTTGCGCCTCAACCTACTGTCAGTCCGGATGGAATACCGCCAGTGGATCTTGGAAACGCCATCTGCAGCCGCTCGACCGGCCCAACCTGCGATTTCGTTTACACCGGCTATCGCCTCCCCCTCATCGTGGTCTCGCCCTTCTCCAAGAAACACTACGTTTCCCATACCGTAGCGGACTACACGGCAATTCTGAAGTTTATTGAATCCAGGTTTAATCTGCCGAGTCTCACGGCACGCGATGCGGCCCAAATGGACATGACGGAATTTTTTGACTTCTCAGATGCCCCGTGGAGCACTCCTCCGTCGCCGCCCGTTCAATTTAAGAATGGACCTTGTCTAGACACATTACCTTAAGGAATGCTGTAGATCCCGATTCGCGTGTATCAGTCG
>QIAS01000251.1:2992-6296 GCA_003225615.1 Acidobacteriota bacterium
CTGGAAGCAGCGCGGTCGAGCTCCTGGGCCGAGACAATTCGCAACCGTGTCCCCCGCCCTGAGTTATCCAAGTCGATCCTCGACCTGCAACGCGCGTCGTGGTTGTCCCTGCTCAATCTGGACCCTGAAGCGGTAGGTCTGGACATTGGATCGGGGTATGGCGCGATCACGCACGCGTTGGCTTGCTCGTTGGGGAGAGTTATTTCCGTGGAAGCTGTTCCGGAGCGCATCGAGTTTACACAAGAGCGCCTGCGCCAGGAGCGAATCAACAACGTTGAACTCTTGCAAGCTTCAGCAACCGCGCTGCCGATTGCTGAAGACTCCTGTGACCTCGCGGTGGTAAATGGGGTTCTGGAATGGGTCGGGGAATGGGATTTGGAAGGCGATGCGCGCACTGCCCAGTTAAGGTTTCTCTCTCGTGTTTACAGATTACTCAAAAGCAATGGTGTGCTTCTGGTTGGTATTGAAAACCGCTTCGGCTATGGATCATTCCTGGGCGCAAGAGACCACTCAGGGCTGCGTTACACAAACTTAGTCCCCCGCCGTTGTGCCACTTGGTTGTTGCGACGGAATACTTCTCCTCATTACCGCACGACTTTGAATCTGCGGCGTGAATATCGGACCCTCACCTACTCAGCTCGAGGACTACGCAAGCTCCTGTCCGAAGCAGGATTCCAGTCAGTTGTGTTTTACTGGGCTGATCCTGGCTACAACGAACCGTACTCCTTGGTTCCCCTTGACTCGCCGCAACTGGTAAAAGAGCGCCTGCTTGAAACCCTCAATCATCCGGGGGCGCTGAAAGGTAATAAGTGGCGCAAAAACGTCAAGAGAACTTTGGCGAAGCTCGGCATATTCCCGTGGTTTATCCCCGACTTTGTCGTTCTTGCACGAAAAGGCTATCAGCAGGAATCCATAGACGACGAACTGTACCGCCGGGAGCTGGAGTCCAGAGGTCAGAACGATAAAGGACCCGCGAGAGAACAAAAGCTAGCATTGTGCGTCTACACACATCCCTTTCATTCAAAGGTTACGGTAACGGCACGCGACCATGTTTCCGGCCGACATCTACTGGTCGCAAAGGTTCATCTCCCCGCACCTCGCCCCGCCAGCAACACGGAGCGGGAATTTGTCAATCTCAGCCTGGTGAGCGAACACCTCAATACAAGACCTGATCTCTTGATTAGCGTTCCTCGTCCGATCAGATCTTTTCGTAGGGGAAAAACCCTCTACAACCTGGAGGCCGCCGCCCATGGAACCCAGTTCTCTCGCCTGGTTCGCGAGCCTCGCTACTTCGATGATTTGGGCAGGGTGGAGCGGGACTTTGGCCGCGTGGTTGAAGCCAGTCTGCAGGTAACGGCAGCTCTGGAATCACTAGCAGCGCTCTCCTCAATTGATCCAACCTGTTACGAACTTCCGTCTGACGAAACAAGCCCTCCGGAACTATGTCGTCGGGTTGAGGAATTGCGATATTTTCGTGGCTCTTCCGACAATAGTCGTGTTTCCTTCGTTCAACACGGCGATTTCTCCGTAGAAAACGTTTTTCTGGATCGGGAGACTGGACGAATCGAAATCATTGATTGGACAGATGCTGGAAGAGGCTTCCCGCCGCTCTACGATATTTTCCTTCTATTCTGTTCTTCCGCTTATTTACAGAATTCCCATAATAGAAGGAGGGTTCTGACTCATGACGAGTTTTGGATGGCATCCTTTGAAGACTTGTTTCTCTCTGAGCGAAAAATGGCCCTCGTGGTGCGGCGTCTGCTTTTGGCTGCTTGCGATCGCTTGAAAATACCGCCGGAACAGCTCCGGGCTTTGCTCGTCGAGTTTTTGATCATTCGGATGAATTTTTGTCGGCTTCATAGCAATCCGACGTTGCAGCGTATATGTCGGCAACAACTGGATCTTTTGCTCGAACCCAGGGGTGAGCGCTTGCTAAGGCCCCCAGCTTCGTAACACGTTGACTCGAGCTTGGCTTATACAGCGGCGGGTTCGAGAGGCTCTCGGGTAATCTGGACAACGCTACGGTTTTATGCCAGTCTTCGATAAGTCGCGTCAAGCTGCCGTTTGCGGCCATGGTTATGACCGGGCTGAAGGCACGTTCCCAAATCGGGGCACCCTATTCCTCCTCCCTAAATCCGCTTGCAAGGTGCATCTGCTATGCGTGCAAAAAGGGAGAGCGATACTGCTTATCGCGGCCGTAGTTTAGCTCGCTTGGTCGGGAATTGGGCAATCTTGCATGAACCTAAAACTAGAAGCGCTGAAGAACATCGGCTCGAGCTGGTTTGGCCTGGCCGTTAACATCCTGGTTGGCTTCTTCCTGTCGCCGTTCATTCTCCACAGGTTAGGAGATGTCGCGTTCGGCCTTTGGGTGCTGATCTTTTCCATAAGCGGCTACTATGGCCTCTTCGATTTTGGTATCCGCTCCTCAATCATCCGTTACGTTTCCAAGTACACCGCACTTAATAAATATGAAGAACTGAATCATCTCATCAACACCAGCCTTTTCAGCTATAGCTGCCTGGCGGCACTTCTTTTGTTACTCACCGGTGTTGGTAGTCTTTATCTAAACCGACTTTTCCAAATCCCCCCTTCCTTTCACGAAACAGCGCGGATTCTTTTTCTCACAGTGGGATCCGCTCTTTCGTTCGGATTCCCCCTCAGTATCTTTGGCGGGATTCTGGAAGGACTGCAGAAGTTCTATATTCTGAACTTCACTCAGGTCATCTCAACCTTCGCACGGGCTCTGCTGATCATCTTCGCGCTTACCCATGGGAGAGGATTGATCTCAGTTGCCGCAATCACGGTGGGACTGCCACTTGTTGCGTCCGCGGTGTATGCCGTTATCGTATTGCGTACCCTGCCGCTCTATTTCGGTCGACGCTTCATCGACCGAAACTCCTTCCGAGATGTCTTTAATTACGGCATTGTCACTTTGATGATCCTGGTGGGAGCACGTTTGCGCTACCGTGCCGATGCACTGGTGATCGGGACTTTCTTGTCCGCCGCTGCAATCACCTATTTCACCGTGGGAGCCCGGCTGGTGGATTACGCTACCGACTTTGTTACTAGCGTTGCCCAGATCTTTAGTCCTATGTCGACCCATTTTTACTCGACGGGTGATTTCGATAAACTGCGTCGAATTTTTATCGTTGGTAATCGCGCTTGTGCCCTGGTTATGCTGCCTATCACCACTATTCTGATCATCACGGGAAAGTCTGTAATCACAGTGTGGGTCGGTGCCGCATACGTCTCGAGCTATACGATTCTGCTAGTTCTTCTTATCCCTGCTACCCTGTATGGCATT
>QIAS01000197.1:0-5204 GCA_003225615.1 Acidobacteriota bacterium
CGTTTATGGTTCGGCTACTCAGGGTCGAGGTTAAACCAGCAAAGACGCCGTGCGCATAACTGGGCGAGCTTACTACATCGAGCCCGGGGGCGAACTCGGTGTGGAAAGGATTGGAGTCGATTGCGTGGTTGTAGGCATAGCGCAGCGTCAACTGATGCTTTTCGGTTATCTTGTGATCGATTTTTCCCGTCCACGTGTATGAATTCAAATTGTCGGGACTGGGAAAGTTCAGCGTTCCGGTCACGCCGGGAATGACATCGCCGGCGTTCGGATTGGGCAGTAAGGCGAAGACCTTGCTTATGGTTGGATCCAAACCCAAATTTGTCATATTACCCGGGGAAGTAGGCGTCCTCACATCCACCGTCCCTCCGTCCGGAGTCGTGAACAAGCCGGACTTGAAGGCCTGTGTGGGAACGATCGAACTTCCGGTCAGAGTTGTTCTATACCTCTGATACTCGTTATTCATGAAAAAGAAAGTGCGGTTCTTGATGATGGGACCACCCAGGGAAAATCCGAACTGATTTCGGACATAGGGGTCTTGCTTATCGGGAGGGCGATTGAAGAAATTGCGCGCGCCCAGGGCGTTATAACGGCCGAACCAGTAGGCATCGCCATGCAGGCCATTCGTCCCACTGCGCGTGATTACATCGATGATGGCGCCTGTATTCCGTCCGTATTCCGCACTAAAGGTATTCGTGATAACACGGAATTCCTGAGTTGAATCGGGATTGATCGCAATGATACCGCCAGGTCCGCCGGGAACCGATGTGTCGTTGTTGTCCACTCCGTCCAGTAGAAAGTTGTTGTTTCGATCACGAGACCCGTTCACAGAGAATCCGTTGTTTCCGTCGTTTGTCTGATTGGTTCCGGGCGACAGCAGCACCAGTTCGTAGGGATTGCGCGTCAGCAGCGGCAGATCAACGATGGTCCGGTTGTCCACGAGAGTGCTTAACTGACTGGACTGGGTTTCAATCGGCGCGACGGCTGCGCCATCTACTGTCACGCTCTCCTGCACGGAACCGACGGTAAACTTCGCATTGAGGACCAGAGCTTGTGCCACGGTCAAGGGAGTATTTTCAAAGTTCACAGCGTTGAAGCCGGCTTTTTCGACCCTCACGGTGTACGTGCCCGAAACCAGATTCGGGACCGTGTAGTAGCCAGATGAATTCGTGGTTACGCTGCGAGTCGCCCCGGTGGCGTTGTTGATCACAGTCACCCGAGCGTCCTGCACAACCGCATCGCTAGGGTCTCTCGCGATACCACTGATCGATCCGGCGGTTTGGGCGTGCACCAAAATCGAGAACATCGCCAGCAGGAGACACAAGCTCAACCTGAGCATCTTCATACATACCTCTCTTCTTCGCAGGTCATCCATCTCAATCGTACCCATCGAAGTCGCGCCAGGCGGGGGTACCCAGGGACGGGTCTTCAATAGACAGATTTACGCGCTGTTCGTAAGCCGGTGTAACGAGAAGAACAGCATTGGGGCTTTGGTTGGTGTGATTGTGCAATTTCGCGCCCAAAAATGCAATCATGAACCACAAGCACTTACGTTGATCGCATTATGGGACTTCACAGTTTTGAAGCAGGCGTCTACGACATCTGGAATCCTTATATGAATTACCCTAACACTGCCAACATCAGGACTGGTGCATCACACCTTAGTGCGCACGCTGTCTTGTACGTGTCCTTCGAATAGCTCAACCAGCTAGATTTGTGAACCTCCCCTCCAGGCACTTAGCGAGCAGGAGGATTTGGAGCGCCCGCCAAGGTGCTTTACGAGCTGTAATGCAGCTTCAGATCCAGCTGCACATTTTGCGCCTGAGGAGAGGCACCGTTGTTGATCACCAGAAAGTATCGTGCGCTACTGACTGGCAGGCGGACGGTCAATGTCCCCTGCCTAAGGCGACCGCTACGGTACAGGCTGGTGGTGGGTTGGTGATTCTTCCAGGCGACAAAGCTGGGCGGATCAAAGATCAGCAGTTCAACCATTCCCGCTGATCCTGCCGCGACGGTAAAGCTGCCATCCACTCTGGCTTGTTTGAAGCCGGGGGGGAGGAGAAAGGGATAAACGGCGTACTGTTTGGGCCGGAGTTTGACGCTGGTAGCGACGAGGGGTTGTGTGACTTCGGCGGTAGCGTGCCACGCGCTCGTGCCCGAACTTCCGCTCTTAAACCGCGTGGCGACCACCCAGCCAATAGCGGCAGCGACCAGTGCCAGGAACGCGACAATCAGCAGCTTTCGCACCTGCCGCTCTTGCGTGGCGGTGTCGGTGGTAATGGCTGGCGCAGTTTCTACACCAAAATTGTAATGGCACTTGGGACAGGCGGGAGCCTCGTCGGGCGACTCCGAGCCGCAATGCGGGCACAGCATTCTGGCCTGTTTTGCTAACACCGCGCTCATGATTACGGTTCGTTTCAGAAGAAGTGTCTTGCTCAGAAATTTTCAAGCTTTAGCGATTGCGGATTAGCCGGGCCGGTCAGGTGGCGGTTGCGGAGGCTGTCCGTTCTCTACTCGAATGGAAACGCAGCGTTCACATTCCGCGGCAATCGTGAATTTTCCAGCAGATAAGTTTCCCGCACGCAAAACTTTTCCTTTGTACACCAGTCGAGTCGGCTTGCCTTCGGTGGCCAGTCTGGGCGTGAGGACGATTTCGACGGGAGTGCCCACCGGAATTGACGAGTCCACCTGCAGCATGACACCGTGTCCACTAACGTTTTCGGTCACCCCTGAAACTTCCTGAAAATTCTCGAGCCCCGCCTTGATCTCTGCGGAGTGCCGGAGGGGGAAGCGCCGTTCCTTGCGTCGTTCGATGTGTAGCACGGACTCTCCCATGTCGCCGTTGACCGCATTACGCGCGACTCTGTTCACCCGATAGCCAGGCTTCTGCTATGCGCTGGTCAGCTCACACTGGGGCTGATCTGTACAAGAGCAGACCAAAATTCTATTGCGGATTCTGCTGACCCGCTTCACTACTGTCCTGCGCCGTTTGCAGCGAGGCGGTATTCCTGCGCAGTGTCATAGCAGAGTTGCCTCTCCTCTTCGGTTTCCGCTTCGCGGCTCAGGTGGTCAAGAAATTCAGCCATCAATTGCACTTCATCCCTCGTCTCATCGAACGGGCTGGGGCGATTCATCGGATAGACTCCTGCGCACGATGTGTACTACTGGGATTGCCGCGCTCGGATGCACAGTCGCTCGACATCCAGTCGTGCAATCCGGGCGCAATCTAGTGGCCCAGGAACTTGGGGGGAGGAAGATACGTTACCCGGGAATGTGCGGGATTTTCGTCCTGCGCCAGCAAGTTGTCAACAAATATTAACGACGTGAATGCGATGAAAGAACTTGCACGGGGGCTTGTAAAAGTGGGCTATCGGAAATAGAAAAACGCCTCTCTGAACGAGGAGGCATTCGTCACCACCGCAGGAGTGGGTTCTTCCGAACGAACAGAAAACAGGCTGCGCCAGGGGCCTAACTCGGGGCGTTCTGAATTCGTTACTGCATTCCCGTGTTGTTCAGTCCCTGGTAAATGAACAGCCCGGCGATCACCAGGATCATAACGCCCGAGACCGCGCCCAAAATTTTGACGATGGGCGTGATCCGGTTCACCTTTATGAGGAGCTCGGTCTGCTCGGTTTGCATGTGCGACTCGGATTCGTTCAGGAAGAGCTGATCGTCCTCTTGCATGGTAAGTGTGCTGCGGTAAATGAGCAGGACAATCAGGATGGCTGTCAGGACACCCCACACAATCAGCAGCCAGATCAAGGGAGACATAAACCACCTCGGCACTAATTTCGAGCCGGCCCCAGCTTTCCCACTCCGGGTGCGGTCGTTCGGCTCGCCGCAGCCGGTCTCCGGGGAAGGGCCCCTATCCGGGGTCATTATAGACCCGTTGGCAAGGGGGTGGCGCGATTTCAAGTTCACGCGACCCCAGGCCGCAAAGTATCATCTAACAAGTAGTTGCGGCGGTTACCGACCGGTGCCCTCGGGCCAAAGCTTTTGCATCGAGTCCGTACCCGCCTTTGCTATAATCTAAAGCTGTAGACTCAAGGAGATACAAATGGCAACGATAACCACCCCGGAAGTGAAGCCCAAGAGCGCCCCCATCAGCCTGACCCCGAATGCAATCGCGAAGGTGAAGGAGATTATGGCGCAACAGAATCCTGCCCCTGCTGGTTTGCGCGTAGGGGTGGTCGGCGGCGGATGCTCCGGTTTCTCCTATTCGATGTCCTTCGAAAACAGTGCGGGTATGATGGACAAAGTGTTCGAAATGGATGGTTTGAAAGTTTACGTAGACGCAACGTCCGCCATGTATTTGAACGGTTGTACCGTGGATTACCTGGAGACTCTGGAAGGCGCGGGATTCAAGTTCGAGAATCCCAACGTGAAGAGTACGTGCGGCTGTGGATCATCGTTTAACGTGTAACGATTCTGTCGGTCCATGACATCAGAAGCCTCATCGCATTGCGATGAGGCTTTTTGTTGCCGGCATCAATGATGACATGTACAACGGCGCACTGCCCTCGGTGCTGTCCAAAGCTATTGCGGAGGCGCTGGTTGAACTTGCACGGGCTGGGCCTGGACACCCTGCATTCCCGGCTGAACTGCAGCGCCGGGTTGAACCGTCTGGACGGCGTTTTGCAACGGGGGCTGGGCGGGAGTGTTCAATAGTCCGCCGCGATCGCTGCCCGGATCGTAGATGAACTGCCACTGGTTGTAGTGGTTCTTCTTGTTGAATTCGCGAATCGTGTCCTTCTCACTGGTGCTGACTACACCCACGATCGGGCCGCCCCCAAACGTCGGCCCCGAAAAGGGACCACTCGAAGGATTTCCCGGCGATCCTGGATTTCCAGAGGATGGTGCATTTCCAGCGCTTCCCTGAGCGGAATTCGGAGAAGATGACGAATTGTCGCCCCCCGCTTGAGCGGGATTGAGATTGATATTGCTTTGAGTGTTCGCCATAGCTCCGGCCGCAGCGGCGACGAGAGCGGGATTCTGCATAGCGGCTCCACCCAGCGTCGGAACTCCGGGCGGGTTTACTCCGACCAAACCCGCTCCGAAATTCAATTTCACTTCATTGAGATGGAGCACCTTGAAGTCCTGGCCGGTGATGGGATCTTTGTAACGCTTCCGCAGGAACCGCATGTTGTTGGTGTTGTCCAGTTCCTCAAGTCGCACGGGAAAACGTCCGAATTTCTTGAAGTATC
>QIAS01000197.1:5273-5841 GCA_003225615.1 Acidobacteriota bacterium
CAGCGCTACAAACAGCATCAGCGTAAGCAGGATGTAACCCTGCTGAGTACTGCGCCGGATGCGGGGTCGCCGAAATTTACCAGAGATTCTCACGCTTCACACTAGCCTTGCGTCAGCGGAATGGTCTGCCGGTTATTGTTCAGCACGTCTTCCACTTCTACGGAAGCGGGATTGGTAATAATGCGCAGAATCCGATAACGCCGGTCTACAATTTCGCCTTCGCCCGCGATAAACACGTCTTCACCCTGCGAAAGAAAAACTTTCTTCGGCTCCCCGGGTTTGTTCGCAAACCCGAAAAACTTGAGCATGATTGGCGGTGGCGGCGGCGGCGGAGGCTGACCAGTTTGTGCCTGGACATCCGTGTTGGCAGGCTTCACCGGCGGTGGAATGGGTACATCTTCGTGTGCGATGAAGATATTCCGTCCTGAACCGGTGTACTTGGTGTCTTCGCTCTGTTTCAGCAAGTTCAACTGCAGCGTGGGATCCAGCCTTGGCACAGAAAGACGAGCGCCTTTAGCGGATGCTGGAGAGCGTCGTGCCGGGTTCCGCCCTGCAGGATCCGCGGTCA
>QIAS01000197.1:5918-9199 GCA_003225615.1 Acidobacteriota bacterium
AGGGCCCAGACCATCTTCATTCGATTCTCGGTTCCAATCTGCAACTACCCACCTGCCTTCAAATAGGTTTCCAGCTTCATCTGCAGCTTGACGGGGCCAGTCTGTTGGCCGCCCAAGGTCACGCTATCTATGATGAAGAACATCTTGTCGCGCTCCAGCGCATTGATAAACCGGACCAGTTGGAGATAATCACCGGACAGTTCGGCCTCGATGGTTATCGGCCGCAACCCAACAGGCTGCGGGTCGTCCACCTTGGATTTGGCTTGCAGAACCTTGACTCCGCTCTGCGACGCAACTTTTCCGATTTCGCCGAAGATGGCGGAATCCTGTCCGGGCAAGCGCTCTTTATAAAAGTCATCAATCTGCTGCCCCGCCAAGGCTACTTTTTTGTCCATCCCGCGGAGAGGTTCGACCTGGCGTGTTTTTTGCTGCAACTCCCGCCACAGTTGGCCAAGTTGCCCCTGGCGCGAGTTGGAAGACCCTACCAACGGAGAAAACAGCAGCACCGCCGCGACTACGTCCAGGCAGAGCATAGCGATCAGCACCATTTTTATCTTTTGTCGAGTCTCTCTCAAATCCGGCATCAGGGTGTACTCCTCTGCGGCTTTTCCGGTATGTAGAGCGCGGTGATGTCGAATTGAACGTTGTCGCCTGGAGTGCCGCCCTGCTGGTGCGTTTCATTGATGTGAGTCTGCTCGAAATGCTGGGAACTCTCCATGCGCTTGACCAGATCGAGAGCGCGCTCGCTGGACTCACCCGCCACCACCATCTTGATCTGCAACTCGTTGTCGGGAGTCATTTCCGGACGAATCGAAACCACATGTAGTCGTGGCGGCATCACCCGTTCGAGTTCCTCGAAAACCTTGGTCCAGGAGAACGCTTTGCGCTGGATTTGGGCGTTGATGAACTGCGATTTGTCGCGCGTGCTGCGATTGGCGGGCAGGTTTAGAAAAGCCTCGGCTTTAGCCCGCTCCTTGTCGCGCTCGGCAATTTGTTTCTTGAATTCGCTGATCCGCTGCCGGTCGCGGCGAGCGTTAAAGCCGCCCGTCACCGCGCCGACCACGAGCGCCAGGCTCACGATACCCACCAGCGCCAACCCGAATCCCCAGCGCAGCCAGAAGCGGCGTGCATCCTGATAAGGCTGACTCGCGAGATTGATGTCCAGACGCATACTAAGAAAGCAATGCTCCTACTACGCCCGCCATTGCCCAGGCAGGAACGTCCCGAGAACCGTGGCCCAGTTGCGAAGGCCTGACGAGTTCCCGCACTTCGGCGCCGGTCTGCGCACGCAAGGCTGGAGCCGCGCCTTCCGCTTGCGGCAGTCCCGCAACAAAGATCTGTTCGATATTCAAATGATACGTATCCTGAAAGAAAACTACCGACGGATAAACTTCCTCCGCCAGTTGCTCGCCCGTAATCTGCACTCCGCGGAGGTTTTCGAGAGTGCGGAACAATAACATCTGGTTCTCTTCCAGAATGGCAATGCTCGTGGTGCGGGTATCTACTTTCACCAACAGCGTAGGGCGCCGGGCATCGGTGGCACCCAAGGCCGCCAAGGTCGAAGGCAGCACTACACCGGGGCTGTATCCTGCATCGCGAAATGCCGCCTCATAGTCCTCGATCACACTAGACAGCGCCACGGCTGCTACCACCTTTATCCCCGTGCCCGAGGGCTGCGCGTGGTAAGAGACTTTTGCCTTGTCCACATCGAAGGGAAGCGATTTCTTCAAGCGAAAGCGCACCACGGACTCGGCTTCGGCCAGATCGGTGGGCAGCACTTCAAAGTCGAGCAGCACGACGCGCACCGCCGCGTCCGGCAGGATCGCGATCACATCGCGGGAACGTTCCGAAATGCTGGACAGCGTCTCCTGGATAGCTTTCCGTACAGCTTCACGGCGGGCCAGGTTGTTCTCGGTTAAATCGGGGACAACACTGCCGGGTGCCAGTTCATAGCGCGCGCACGCCGTAACTGTCTGGCGGTGGTCGGAGATCCTTCCCGCCAAGATACGCTCAGCAGAAATCTCACAGGCAAGCTTCGGCTTGCCACCGGATTTGGAGGCGGCACTCATTTCAAAATTAGGCTCGCATTAATGATTGTATGAAAACCCTTCGATCCTGCAAACCGCAATAGCTGGAAGGGAACCTTTGCCAGATATTCGTCTTGCGGAGGCTATCGCGTAGTCTCGATGAAGGTGACTTTGTTGATCTCCTTCAGCGTGGTAACGCCCGCCCTTACTTTATCCAGAGCTGACTCGCGCAGAAAGCGCATGCCCTCTTCCCGCGCCGCGCGGCGGATCTCCGAAGTGGGCTTTTTGGCCAGGATCATCTCGCGAATACGGTCGCTCAAATCCAGTAATTCATGGATCGCAGTGCGCCCGCGGAAACCCGTGCCCGCACATTCAATGCATCCTTGACCTTCATAGAATGGGACCTGCGACCACTGCCCCGGATCCAGTCCGCTCGCTTCCAGTTCCTCTGGCGAGTAATGCACCACGGTGCGGCACGAATCGCAGATCACGCGCACCAGGCGTTGCGCGAGGATGCAGTTCAGGGCGGAAACAAAGTTATACGGCTCCACGCCCATGTTCAGGAAACGCCCGATCACGTCCACGACGTTATTGGCGTGCACCGTGGTGAACACCAGGTGGCCGGTGAGGGCTGATTGAATGGCAATCTGCGCCGTTTCCGTATCGCGGATTTCGCCCACCATGATCTTGTCCGGGTCGTGGCGGAGAATGGAGCGCAAGCCGCGGGCGAATGTCAGCCCCTTTTTTTCGTTAACTGGGATCTGCGTGACGCCGCGAATCTGATATTCGACCGGATCTTCAATGGTGATAATTTTGTCTTCGTCAGTCTTGATTTCATTCACCGCCGCGTAAAGCGTGGTCGTTTTGCCGCTGCCCGTTGGGCCGGTGACCAGCACCATGCCGTATGGTTCTTTGATGTAACGGCGAAACTTTCTTAGATCTTCTTCGTCGAATCCGACCACGTCCAGCACCAGGGTGCGAAATTTCTCGCTCATCGATTCTTTATCGAGCACGCGGAGCACAGCATCCTCGCCGTGAATCGAAGGCATGATGGAAACACGGAAGTCGATCGCGCGTCCGTTGTATTTCACACGGAAGCGGCCGTCCTGGGGCACGCGGCGCTCGGAAATATCCAGTTCGCTCATCACCTTGACGCGCGAAATGATGGTCGAATGATGTTCCTTTCCGATGGGAGGCATGGCCTGGGTGAGCACACCATCAATACGGAACTTGATTCCTACAGAATCGTCCCGG
>QIAS01000197.1:9221-16484 GCA_003225615.1 Acidobacteriota bacterium
TCGCTCGCCGCTGCAGCGCGGTAAAAATAGTTGTATCTACGAGGCGAATGATCGGGCTGATGTCCCCCGTAGTCGCGGTCAGCTTGTCAATCGAGATGGTCTCGTCCGCTGCTGCTTCATCATCGCGAATCACGTCTAAGGCAAAGCCTTCACTGGCTTCTTCCAGCACGCGTTGCGACTGCTCAGTCTTTTTCAGAATGTCGCTGATCTGCTTAAGCGTCGAAACCTTGGTGACGATCCGCTTGCCCAGCAACAGGCTGATCTCATCGATCATCATGAGTTGGCTGGGATCAGCAATAGCGATGGCCAGTTTCCCGTCCCGCGTTTCCTCGAGCGGAACGAAGTTGTAGCGGAACATCAGGTCTACGGGAACTTTCTTGAAAAGGTCGTGATGGAGCTGAAAGTCATTCAGATCCACGAACTCGCAACGATAGCGCCGGGCCACGTCGCGTGCGCGGTCCAGTTCGTCGACCGCGGCTCCGTCAGCAATGTGGCCGCCGTTGCCGCCGTTCACGAACAATGATTTCTTTTCTGCCATTCCCGCTTTCCAATTCCCAATCTGCAAAATTACCTGATTTCCATCGCCTGTCAGTGCATGTTGGCGCCGATAGTAAAGATGGGTAGATAGAGTGAAATCAGCACGCCGCCCACAAACACCGCCATAACAATGAGAATCACCGGCTCAATCATAGCCATGGCGGCGCCGAGCGCCGTCTGCACATCCTCTTCGTAAAACTCCGCGACCGAGTTCAACATCGCCGGCAATGCGCCGGTGGACTCGCCTACTTCGATCATTTCGACTGCCATGTCGGGAAAGACCTTCTGCTCCTCCAGACTCTTGGCCAGCCCGCGTCCTTCACGCACACGGTGGCTGGCGTGGAGAACACCGTTCAGCACCCGCCGGCTGCTCATCGAACCTCCGGCCGTCTCCATCGCCGGCACCAGGGGCAACCCGCCTTGCAGGAGCACGGAAAGCATACGCGCAAAATTCGCGACCTGGTACTTCATGCGGATGTCACCCAGCAGCGGTAACGAAAAGATGGCGCGATCAAGCCGCTCTGCACCCTTATCCGTACGTTTCCACTGCCAGAGCGCTATCGCCAGAACTATCACTACGCCCAAGGCTATCGGGGCATACTTTTGTGCATTGAGTCCCACCGCGAGCATGAATACCGTGATGACCGGCAGCTTCGCATTCAGGTTATTGAACAAATCCGCAAACTTCGGCACGACGTAGGTGATCAGAAAAATCATCATGCAGGTAACCACTATGACCAGCAGCGCCGGATATACCAGCGAAACCGCAAGCTTTTTGCGGAAGGTAAGGGCCAGCCGCTGGAATGCAATGTAGCGGCTCAGCACCTCTTCCATATTTCCGCTCTTCTCGCCCGCCAGCAACGTGGTCGTATACATCTTCGGAAACACACCCTGCGCGGCAAAGGCCTCGGAAAGTGATTCACCGCTCTTCACCCGGTCGCGCACATTCTCCAGCAGCGCACGAAGATGTGCATCCCTCTGACGCTTGATGAGCAAATCCAGCGAGGTCAAGATAGGCAGCCCGGCTTTGATTAGAGTTAAAAACTGCTGGTTGTATATGAGAAACGAAGTGGTGCGCAGCCGCCGGCCAGGAGAGAGTGCGACCTTGCCGCCCACGAACATTCCTCGCGGCTTAACCCAGTGAACGAGATAACCCTGCTGCAGGAAACGGTCGCGCACCTCGGCCTCGGAGTATCCGTGCTCAACCTGCTGCAGCGTGTGGCCGCGTTCATCCGCCATTTTTACGATAAATTCCGCCATGCTAATTCGCAGTTATCGTCCTCAGTCTAACATTCAAAATTCCGGAAAGTAGTGGCTAATCTGCTGCTGCACAAGGGCTTGTCACTAACCGTGGTAATCCCCTATCGCAAGTGCCAAAGACGAGATCACAAGCCCACAAGCCATCTATTTTCAATGAGATAGATGAATGCCTCCAAGACCTCAAACCTTACTGTCCGAAATCCGCGTCCACAATTTCGACGCCCGGCGGCAACGTAAAATGAAACTGGTGGTCGGCGACCTGAACATTCTCTTTTTGGTCAAGGAAGCGATATTCGGTAACCGAGCCATCCACCTCATCAATTTGGATGCGGGCAATGCGGTTCTCCGGCGTGATCTCCAGTAAAACTTGGTTCACTCGGTCTCCTAAAGCCTCTGGGACCCCCCGCAACACCACATTCCCGGGCGTGGTAGGCGTCTGGTCCGGGGCCAGTGAGAGCCCGTGCAATTCCTTCTCCAGCTTCGTCTTACCTAAGAGAAACGCCAGCGGAGATCGGAGGTCATCCAATTTTCTAACCTGCGTCTTCCGCACCTGCTTGTCGCCGGGCAAGTAGAACCACGCGTCCTTGCCGTCGCTCACGAACAGCTTCTCTCTGGGAGAACGGTACTCCCAGCGCATCTTGCCGGGTTTTTTGAGCCAAAGCGTTCCCGCCTCTTGCCGCTCCACGCCTGAACCGCGGTATGTTTCAGAGAACTCCGCCCGCATGCTACGCAGATGGTTGTAGCGTTCGTCGACCCGCTGAGCAATGGCATGAACGTCAGCACCAGGCGCCGCGGCACGGCCCGCCGCCAGCACCATGCCAACGGCTACCAAGATCAAAGTGAATTTCACAGCTTGGAATTTCATTGTTAATTAATTAGACGCTTTCAACGGCGGGGGAAGAGCCTGAAATTTGCAGGCAAAGACTACTCCGGCCAGATCTCCTGAGCATATTGTAGCCTCTTACGCCGGGTGGAGTCGCCTGACAATGCGGCAGGCTGGTTCGCCGAATGAAAGATCGCCTCATCGCTTCGAATGTTAGCCGATCGCGCATGGCTTTCTCGGGATTACCCCGAGCAATTGCGATCCCCGTACCCTTTTGCGTTTGCGTTTCGTTCTTACGATAGGGACAGCTCGCTGTTCGGGAGGCGGTTATGGCTGTCGTGAAGCGCATTGGTGCCGGTTCGGCGTTTAAGGTAGGATTCGTTGTCTATGGGATCTTGGGTTTAATCGCGGGCGTGTTCTGTAGCGCCGTCGCCCTCGCGGGGGTTGCGTTCGCTCCACATGCGCCACCGTTTTTATCGAGGAAGGCAATAGCTTTTAATCGGATGGCGGCAATTTGGGCTGTGGCGGCGTATATCCCGGAGGTAGGCCTTTTTCGATAAAAGGAAAATCGTCGGGCATACGAACTTCGATTCGCCCGTCCGGCATGAGTTTATAGGCGTGACCATCCGGATCCACGGGAATGCGCGACACAACACCCGCCGCGACCATCGCCGAGAAACTGGGCGGCAGATGGCCGGTTTTCTCGCCGTACTGGGTTACTGCCCTTTGCAGATTCGTGACGTCCTCATCCACCTGCAAAGCGCGCAGATGCGCAATAGCGTTGGCGCGAATCTGCTTGTCCTGAGTGGTCTGGTAAGTGGTGAGCCACAACATGCGCGCGGTCTGCAATTCGCCCGCGTGCTGCGCCATCTGGGCAGCCAGCAGCTTCATGAAAGGGTGGGCATCGGGCACTCGGGAGCCCCTTTCAAACGCCTCCAACGCGCCGGCGTAATCCTTTTTATCCGTGTAATAGATGAACCCTAATTCGTAGTAAAGATGCCAGTCGTTGGGGTTGTTTCGAATGCCGTATTCAATCAGTTGAATCGCCTTCTCGGGCATGCCAGCGCCATTGGGCGGCTGAGGAGCAAGAAAAGTGGCGCCGAATTGGTAAGCCACTAACAGCTGAGGATCGAGCTGGGTGCTGATTTCCAGAAGCGTCGCCAAGAGGTCATAGTGTTTGCTGTGTTGGTGATGCTTTCTCCCAAAGTACTGCACCGCCCGCGTCCAATAGATGTCCGCCATCAGACCCTCATAACCCAGGCTCAGACGCTTCAGGGTCTTCGGCGAAGTGATGTACAGCACTTCATCGAGCGTGGCCATGGTGCGCATCTGGTCCACGCGGCGCAGCAGGACAACCGAAGCCAGCATGCACCCCACCAGCAGCAGGCTAGCGACAATCGTCGTGCGTTGGGAAGCAGTCATTATTTCAAATCCCGATGCTCGAAGATCAGCACGGCACCGCACAGCGCTACCGCCGCATAAGTGAGGGCATAGGCAGTGTTATACAGGATCAGAGGCCCGGCTACGGGCCGTTCATGGGCCACCGAGCTGATCACATTTAACGCCGAGAAATTCGGCACCAGGTAGGCCGCGCCCGTCGCCAGCCATCGGCTGAGACCATGTGCCATGCCGGCAAACCCGCGTAAATCTTCGGCGAAGCTTCCTATCACAAACAGAGAAAATGCAAACACGGCTGATAGCAGCGGCGAAGAAAAGGAAGAGAACAATAGCGCCAAGGCACAGATGATCAGAAACTGCAGAACGATGAAGTAGAGCGCAACCAGAATCCATGCATCCGGCATGTGGAAGCGATGCGCCACATACAGCAAAGCGGCGAAAACGCCGATGGCCATGAAAAACGTATTCACGAGCAAAGTCCCCGCCAACCCGAAAAACTTGCCGACGATGAACTCCCACCGCCGCACCGGCCGTGATAATACCGTGTACAGCGTGCGCCTTTCGATCTCCTTCGAAACCAAACCAATGCCGATAAAAATTGCGATTACTATGCCGAATAGCGACACGGCTGTGAGTCCCAGATTGATGACGACAAGCTTTTCAATGTCAATGGAGATCTCCCCTACCAGAATTGCCGCTCCGGAAAGTAGCAGCGCAAAGGCGATCAGGTTATAAAGCACCCGGTCGCGAACCGCTTCGCGAAACGTATTCGACGCAATATGCACGATGCGGCCGCTCATGCGATCACCCCTTGCATCTTGTCCACCTGCTTCAACTTCTGCACGAAGTAGTCTTCTAACGAGGCGCGGACCGGAACCAGGGAAACCAATCGCAACTTCTCGCGCCGCAATGCTTCAACGGCAACCTCCTGATTTTCTTCGGCAATGACGGCGCGCACCGTATCGCCGGTTACATGGCATTCGCCGAGGTTCTTAAGCGATTCCGGCACATGCGTTCCCTGCCATACGATTTCAACTTTGCCGTGAATGCTGGAGGTGAGTTCCGCCACCGCTCCCACTCCCCGCAGTTCTCCCAAATGGATGATCGCGACTCGATCGCAAAGCGCTTCCGCATCCGACAAAATATGCGTCGAGAAGAAAACCGTCTTGCCCTCTCGCTTGAGTTGCTCAATCAGATCACGTACTTCACGCCGTCCCATCGGATCCAGCCCTGACATCGGCTCATCCAGAAACACCACTTTGGGGTCATGCAGAATGGCCTGCGCAATTCCCACCCGCTGCAGCATGCCCTTGGAGAACTTGCGCAGCTGTACTCCACCAACATCATGCAGTCCTACCCGGCCCAGCATGGCTTCCACCTTTGGACCGCGCTCTTTCTCCGACATGCCAGAAAGCTGCCCGTAATATTCCAGCAATTCCCGCGCGGTCAGGTAGTCGTAGAAATAAGGTTGCTCGGGAAGAAAACCGATCTGGGCTTTCACCGCCGGGTCGGTCCATTCTTTCCCCAGAATGCGGGCCGATCCAGAAGTCGGGAACACAAGTCCCATGAGTAACTTCAACGTAGTCGTCTTGCCGGCACCGTTGGGTCCGAGGAAGCCGAAAATTTCGCCCTCTTCCACCGCCAGGCGCAAAGGACGCAAGGCATGCTTCGGCCTTTTCCTCCAGAAACCCACTGAATATGTTTTTTCCAACCCCAGGATTTCAATGGCAAGCATTAGCTGCTGACCCGTCCATATGCTCTCTTGATAAAACAATTATATGCAGATTGGAAATTCTTAGGGCTAGCGATAAGGTTACGCAGGTCACGAGGCGCCCCCAGAAGGGAAACGGGGCTGCCCAACCCCAAATTCTAGGGTGCGATCGGATAGGCGGCACAAGCGACCAGCGTGCTCACCGGCGGGCCACCCCCACTGTTTTGTGCCCGCAGAATCTGCTCTGAACTGGAGCAGAAGTCCCGATTGCCGCTGGATCCTAAGATGACCGGGGTTGCTCCGGCCACATAGTTGGCGTTGAGAGTGCCCCCGGCGATGCCGGTCGCCTGAAATTGGTATCCGCTTTTTCCCGTGCTGCCAGGCACCGCACTAGACAGAGAGCTGTCGAGCAGACAAGCCGAACCGGGACCCGGCGTGCAGGGTGCTGGCCCGCCGAGGTCTGGAAGTGTCGCCGCGTATCCAATCGTCGGGTACGCATTAAAATAAGTAATCTCGGCAGAAGCGATTGTGCGAAGCGAAGCAGCTGCTGAGGATTCGTTGGCGGCCATTCTTGAGTGGAGCACGTTCGGAATAGCGATAGCCGCAATGACGAGTATGATCGCAACCACGATCAGCAACTCGATCAGCGAAAAGCCTTTCGCTCTTCCCATGTCCGCCATTCTCCAGCCTTGGCTCCTAAAAAGAATCGGAACCTACTCACAAATTAGCACCTGGAGGGCCATCCCGAGGTGCCCTTCGGGGTACAGCCTCACCCTGCCGCTCGCGTGCTGGGTCCTTGCCGTTAGTGCATCTCGCCTGTCTAAAAGGTAAGTCGGCCTAAAAAACAATAGGGAGCAGCGGTTTCCCGCTGCTCCCTTCCCGTCCCGAAAGGGGACAAGATCATGTAGCGTTAGTTGCCCAGCGAAGGCATACCACCGCAACCGGCATGGGTGTCTTTCGCGCCGGCCGCATCCTTGTGGATGACGGCATCTTCGACCGAGCAGAAGCTGTTCACGCCTGTGCTGCCGATCGCAATCGGGACTTCCGTCGCGGTGTATTGGCCAGCTGCCGGCGTCAGCACGTCGGCGTGGTAACCACTCTTGCCGGCTCCGCCGTTATCGGTAGCCAGGGTGTTGTCAATCAGACAGGCAGAAGCTGCCGCCGGTACGCAGGGCGCCGCTCCACCCAGAACCGCCAATAAGCCATAGTTCGAAGCCGGGTAGGCTGTGATGTAGCTTACTTCGGCCGTGTTGAGAGTACGAAGCGTGCTGGCTGCCGCAGACTCGTTGGCCGCAATGCGCGCGCGCAGCAGGTTCGGAATAGCAATGGCAGCGATGATCAGGATGATCGCCACCACAATCAGCAACTCAATCAGTGAGAAACCCTTCTGTTTCCGCATCTATTTATCCCTCTTCTCCTAATTTAGCAAAATGGTCCAGAGCTACCGACTCTGGCTGATATGATGGCACTTTGTTTGCCACGGTTATAGGTTACTAAGGGTAGGGCCCAAGCCTCACATTTTCATTTATCACGC
>QIAS01000197.1:16543-26678 GCA_003225615.1 Acidobacteriota bacterium
TCCGATTTAGAACGACGGCCCGCACACTTTTTGCAAATTTTAGAGCCAGAATTGGCCAGCGCTAAACGGACGTTCAGGCAGCCCATGGCCTTCGCTCACGCCGCGAAGCCATTCCTCACGGGGTCGTTCGAAGGTAATTTTATATAGATTACACCAATTTGGCGTGGCGTGGCCCAGGTGAGAATTGTTGCGACTGGCTGGAACCCCCCTTCTACCTTCCTCCCGGAAACAGCTTGTTCATGAATTCCTTGTCTTCCAAGATGGGAGCGAAGTCTTTTTCGTAGCTGACCTCAGCCTCCCATTGCTTGCGGAAGTTCGGATCGAGTTCCTTGGCTTTCTGAAATTCCTCGAGGGCGGTTTTCTTGTCGCCCGCCAGATAATCGAGAAACGCCAGGCCCATATGGCTGTCGGGGTTATTCGGGGAGTAGCGAACCGCCTTTTCGGCCGCTTCGCGCGCTTCGGGGAGTTTCTTGGCCTCAAGGAGCTTATAGGAACGGTCACCCCAGTTGTAAGCCAACGCAGCATCGAGCAGACGGCGCAGTTCCTTGAACGGATCCGGATTGTCGTCCACATTGATGTAGAGGTAACGATCGTTGTTGGTGTTGCGGCCGCACTCTTTGCAGACGATCAGCATGGAGGCCGATTGGCGCCCGCGCTTGTCTCCGCCCTGCGCGTCACCCGCTTTCAGTGCGGCGTAAAGTTTCTCCGCCAGCTCACCTTGCCCCGACTCAAAGGCTTTGCCCATCGCTTCCGGCACTTGTGGGCCGACCAGGATATTTCCCTGCGCCGCCCAGTTCGCGCCTTTCTGGCCACCTGCCCAGTTCGGCGCGTGTGGCGCGGTATAGGTGACGACGTTGCCTTTGGCATCGACAATTGCAAACTGCCGGCCATCTTTCCCGGGGAATGTATCTTCTGTCAGCATGCGGTCGGCTACCTGCTGGGCCGTCAGGCCCTGTCGCAATAATTCCAGACCCTTGGGACCGTATCCCACGTTGACGTCAGCCTGGGTTGCCACAGCTCCCACGTTGGCTTCGGCCCAGGGCACCACCGAGCCGACCGAGAAATAGCGGGAGGCGACTGCGATTCCCATTTGGCCGGTGGCTCCGTCGCGCGCGACGATGGAAAAGGTGGAGACGTCTTCATGCAACACTGCCGGGCGATCACCGGCCAGTGCGCGGGTGAGGAGAAGAAGCAGCGTGCCGATCGTGAATAAGCTCTTCATGTAAGCACTCCAGAAAATGAGCGTGGATTTTTAAGACTTAAAAAAGGTGGGCCGGCTTTTGGACCGGCCCTGGTGCTGCGTTTAGAACGTCACCCGCAATCCGAATTTTGCAACAAAGGGATGCAACACATCCGATGGTTGCCGCAAACTACCGAAAGAATTGGACTCAGAAACCACGGTATTGGCGTTGGTCAGGTTATCTAAGTCAATGATGGGCTCGACGTTCAGCTTGCCTTCCCGGAAACTCGTAGGCCGCGAGATTCGCAGGTTAAGCAAATTTACGCTGGGCAGCCGCGTTTGTCCGGCGGGAGCAAGAATCACGGTCTCGGAGAACTGCTTCAGGTCAGTTTGCGATGAGTCCTGAAACGTCTCCACCGGTTGAAATGGGTAGCCAGTGTAGTGCTGGAAGTTCACACTCGAGGTGATGTGGTAAGGAAATTCGTAGGTGCCGGCCAGCTTGAACACATAAGTGGCATCGTAGTTCAGATAGCTGTTCCGGCGATTAATCTCCTTGTTGGGATTATTGAAGTCATCGGTAGCCGAACCATTGAGGAACGCCGGTGAAAAGACTCCCTTGTTGCGCTGGATGGTAAAGCCGCCCAGCACTTGCCAACGCTTGGTGAGTCTTTTGATCGCGGTGAACTCGACTCCATGATAGGAGTTGTCATCGAGTTCAGAGATATTGGTCACTACTAGATCGCTCTGCCCGACTTTAGCGGGATCCGTAATGGTGAATAGTGTCATCGGCTGTCCGGTGACCCCATTCGTAATCGGCGCTCCTCCGATCGTGGTGATCGGGGAATAGTCAGACGGCAAGATGGCCGCATTGCGCTGCGCGATCAGATTTTTGTTGGTACGGTAGTAGTAATTGACCCCAACGTGCAGATCTTCGAAGACCTGCTGGTCCCAGCCCACGGAGAACTGGTCGGAATAGGGCCGTTGTATCTTGGGATCTATACGGGTAGCAATTCCGCCGAACTGAAACAGCCTGTTCTGGGCCGGAATCGCTGGATTCAGGAATTCGCTGATTTGAGGAATGCCGTCACCATTCGGATCCGTCCAACCATAACCTGCACCACCCAACCCGTTTGCATTGACCGCCTCTGCCAGTTCCGTTCCTTCGATACGGAAAAAGCGGCTGTAGGAAGCGCGCAGAACGGATCGTCCTTTCCCCTTCAGGTCGTAGGCAACACCCAGGCGGGGAGCGACGTTGTTCCAACTGGCGACGTCTGGGGATTGCGCAAATGATCGAGTCGCAAAAAGGTTTACAAAAGGTCCGCTGCTGGGACTGCTCTGCGCCGGGTTGAAAGTGCGGAAGTGCTCATAACGGAGCCCGAGATTGAGTGTAAGCCGCTGCTTCACCGTCCACGCGTCCTGCACGAAGATCGCCGCGTCATGGAAGATCGCTTCTTCGCGCACCGGCGTGTTGAAGATAGTCACCTGCAACGGCGTGGTATACGGAGGCAGGTTAGGATCGGTTGTGTTGAACTGCGCCGTGAGGCCTTGATTGACGTCGTAGAAGTTTCCGTTCTTGCTCCTGCCAAACTCGTAACCGAATTTAAAGTTGTGGCTGCCCGACAGGAATGCGCCCTTGTAATATGAGGCGCTCACCGCAAACCGGGTGGTCTGCGCCGGATTCAGATAATTGAACGGTGCTGCCCCAGTCTCCGTGGACTTCCCCTGATCTGTCTTATTGATATCGTTGGGACCGACCGTCCGCTGGTAGCCCAAAGGAAACAGCAGATGCATGTAGCCAATACGAGCATCCAGGAGGAAATTGTTACTGATCTGGCTGGTCCATTGCGCCTGGAGGAGGTAAGCCGGCTCAATCTGTAACCAGCTAGCCTGCTCATCCACAAACTGAAAGCTCGTATCGCGGCGGAAAAAGCGGTTCTGTTCGTTGTACAACCATTGAAAATTCACCCGATTCTTGTTGTTGATCTGCCAATCGCTGCGCAAGATCGTGTTCGATTGATGATTGGTATCGGCGATTGGACCACCACCTTCGGACGGCGGCCTGTTGATGGCCAGAATGCTCTCCTTGATGTCGTAGCGGCGATAGCCGCCGAAAATCCACCAGCGGTTCTTGATAATCGGCGCTCCCAGATTAGTGGTCGCATCAAGGAGCATGGTCATTGGACTACCCACTTTGACCGGGCTGCCGTTGTAAATTGGCTCGGTAACGTCCTTTCGCGTTGCTGCGGTGTTGTAATAAACGGCACTGGTGCCGTGTATCTGATTGGATCCCGACTTCGTCACCATATTCATGTACACGCCGCCTACGCTGACTTCGGCCGGAGCGGAGTCGGTGACTACCTGGAACTCCTGCAGCGAATCGTGATCGATGTAGAAGGCGGTGAAACCGCCCGTAAAGCCCGGCCAGTTCATGCGCAGGCCGTTGAAGCTGTACACCTGCTCGCCCGGAATGCTGCCGTGCACCTCCATAGTGGCTTGTTGGTAGCTCTGGTTGCCGCCCACATCGAAGTTGCTCATCATGGCTCCAGGAGCCTGGGCGACAGTAGACCAGGGATCCCGCCCACTGGGGATGTTCTGGAGCAGGCTGTTGTCAAAAGTGGTTGGCGTCGCCACACTCTTCACGTCCACCACTGGACCTTCCGCCGGAACTTCCACGACCTCTTGACCGCCCCCCACCCGTAAGTGCGGGCTGACCGTAGCCACGAATCCGGAGCTGATCTGAACATCTTTTTGCACGAAGCTCCGGAAGCCCTTTGCATCGATCGTTAGCTGGTATGTGCCAATGGGAACGAAGTCAAAAAGGTAGCTCCCGTCGGTTTGTGTAGTAGTTGTGCGAGCAGCCATCAAGGCGGGGCCTTCCAGCGTGACGGTGGCGCTGTTAACGGCGGCGCCGGAAGGGTCTTCCACCACACCTGTGATTTTGCCGGTAATCGCGACTTGTCCGAATGCAGCGGAAACTAACAGCAGGCACACTACAGCAACGAGCCAGTGAGACTTGCTGACCATGGTTCACCCCCTCAGGACTTTGTACTGCGTATGACTGCGGGCACGGCTCAAACGCTGCTGGGAGCGCTGCTAGTATTGCCCTGAAAGAGTGGCGTGGAAAACGGGCGATTCTACAACAAAGCCCCGCCCCGTCAACACAAATTTTTAGATTGCCATCCATGTGAGTTCTGAATCGGGACAAGCTGTACTGTGCGAGAAGGTCAGCGCGGCTGATTGATGAAAACACGGGGCCGCGAACGCTTTGAACAGGCGCTGTATTGTTGTGGAAGCCTTTCCATGCGAAGATTTAAGACGGACGCGAAAGTGGCGGAATTGGCAGACGCACCAGACTTAGGATCTGGCGGGGAAACCCGTGGGGGTTCGAGTCCCCCCTTTCGCACCAGCGACTTGCAGCGGATCGAGTCGGCCAGCACCCATCGATATTCTTACCGAAGGCTAAACTTCGCCAAGACGAATCTCAGCGGCCACGAGTGTTCCTGCAGCATCGCACCACGGCGCGACATCCCCGAAGGTAGTATCTGAAAATTAAGCGAGATTCACTGCGTTTGAAGAGAAGTCAAGCCCAATCATTACCGAGGCGCAAGGCCTAAAACCCCAGGCCTTATCACCTCGGCATGTGGTCGTTCGTCTCTATCGCAGCTTTACTGCGTCGTGAAAGTAGTAGTTGAGAATACGTTTAGGTTGTTGCCGGCCAAATCCATCAGCGAACTGCTTATGGTTACGGTGTAGGTCTTTCCGCCGCCGGTCAGCGCGGCACTGGGAGTCAGCGTGAACGTCTTCAGATCAGACGACGCGCTGATCGTGGCCGGAACAATCGCGCCATTAAAGTCTGTCAATTTGAAAGTCGTGGTTGGATCGAACGAAGCGGCATCCATGGCTTTGGTGAAAACCGCTTTGACGGTCGTGCTGGTCGGAACAGATGTCGCCAGATTTGCAGGCGTCACAGAAACCAGTCCAGGCGTGACCAAATCGATGCCGGCGCCGGTGGTAAAGGAGCTGCTGACACTGCTGGCAATGGTATTGCCTGCCAGGTCCTTCACTCCGACAATGGAGATCGTGTGCGCGGTATTGGGAGCGAGCGGGACTGACGGGGTCAGTTGCAATCCGCGATCGCCATTGATAAGCGAACGAGTAATCGGGATGGGCGAACCGCTAACCTGCAAGGTCACCTGGCCGGTGGAGACCAACGAGATGGGCCCATCAAACATCATCTGCACCAATGTGTTAGTGGGCACATTAAGAAAACTGTTCGGGGGGCTGATGAGTTTCACCTGCGGCGCCGTCGTATCGGTCGAAGCTCCGGTGGTGAAGCATACTTCGAAGAACTGCTCGGCATTGCCGTCGAGATCTAACGCGTTTTGGGTAAATGCGCAATATGTTGTATTGGCGGTCACGGCTGGGCTTTAAAAAACCGTGCCGCGCTGATTCCCACGCGGGAGCAATTGGACAAAGCCGCAGGAACAGTGGCGGCGGCCGAAGCGCGCCTGGCGGGGAAAATTCGAGTTGATTCGGTCCTTCCGGATTACTATGCGCGCTATCCCAAAGCGTGCATGAGCGGTTGGGGACGCCGAGTCATGCTTATCGAGCCCTCCGGCAGGACACTTCCCTGCCATGCGGCCGGCGTGATTCCCGGACTTGCGTTTGAAAACGTACGCGATCACTCGTTGGAGTGGCTCTGGCGGGAGTCTTCGGCGTTCCAGCGTTTTCGTGGAGAAGATTGGATGCCGGAGCCTTGCCGCAGCTGCGAGCGCCGCACTGAAGATTTTGGCGGGTGCCGCTGCCAGGCTTTCTTACTAACCGGTGATGCGAACGCTACCGACCCGGCCTGCTCACTAGCACCCGCGCACCACTTGGTCGAAGACGTGTTGCGCGAAACCAATTCGGGTGAAGCTCCCACCTTGCGCCCGATGCATGCTTCGTCGCGACAGTTCCGGGACCCAACAGGGGATTTCTGGGCGTATCGGGTGAACCCGGAATAAAAGAACAAAAATCGGTATGGGCCAAATCTCTGTCAGTGTTTGGAACACTGCCAAAACCGACCCTACTTAGGCTGAGATATTGCTGGCTTATGAGCCCTTACTGCAGTCCCACTCTTCTTTCTATGGGACCTTACGTGGACCTTTCGTCGGCTGTTGGTTGTGTGACTACGATGGGCGCTGTTCTGGGTGCCAGGAATGGCGCCGGCGGACGTAGCCATCGGACCAGCAAGCACAGCGGCAAGCAATATCCCAAAAAGGAGCTTTCGAAGTTTTGTCATGTCTTTACTCTTTAGCCTGACAGTGCCGAGAATAGCATAGTGAAATCGGATTGCCACTTTTTTTGAAGATAAGTCGAATGAGGATGGCAGTGCAAATAACGGGTCGAAGGCTCTTTCAGGGTTATTTTCCCTGACCCGCTGCCGCCGCAAGCGGTGACTAAAGGCCAGTAGCCAGGCATGCAGGAAGACCGCTGCAGCGATGTGCGAAGGTGCGTGACGCTGGCACGGACGGGCCATTCCTAGGCACGCGCCAAGCCGCTTACCATCGGCTCATACTTTGGGAGAGAAAGATTATGCAGCGTGAATTGATTCGGGAAGGGCTCCTTTTCACCCTGGCGGCGTCGTACGAAGAAGATCCGCACGAGTTCGTTACCTTATCCAGGCAGACAGTTGATTCCTCTCTGGCGCGGGAGGTAGTGGCGGAGTTGAGAAATGAGGGATACGTGGAGGAGCAAGTGCGCGGCGTGATTCGCCTGACGCTTCGCGGCTACGAATTGCATAAGAACAAGCCGCTTCCATACACTTACCGGAACTTGGGCCAGGCAAGGGCTTCCAGCGCACCGGCATTGTCCCGTTTCGTCTTCGAAAACCGATAGCCACCTCGTCTCCACCTTGCTGCTGCTGGGGTACTCTGGATTCATACCCTGCCGGTCGGCTCCAACGACTCTCCTCTTCTTTTCATTCGGCAAAGCCGCTAAACTGGCTGCGCTATGGCGATCCCGGCACAACCCAACATCAAGCTTGTTAATGCTCCCGATTATCGGGAGAACTACTCCAACAGCGTGCAGATCAGAGTCAACGTGTGGGATTTCTTTCTCGTCTTCGGCACCTTGCAGCAGCAGACCGAAACGCAAGTGGAAATGCGGAACTTCCAGGGCATTTATCTGAGCCCGCAGCAGGCCAAGGCCCTGATGGCCCTGCTGCAGCAGAACGTCAACAGCTACGAAAACGCCTTTGGCGAAATCAAGCTTGACCCGCGCGTCGTCCCGGGAGGGCCGGTACATTAACTGGCTGAATATGCGCCTTCGGATAAAAGTTGGGATCGCCTAAGAGCTTGCCCGCGAGTCCATTCACCTGGGAGAGCGTTTAGCACTTCGAAGAGACGTTTCGCGCGTGAAGTCATCGCAGCTCTCAAATGATCGCTTCGAGCCCAGCCCATGAAACGCGTAGCTTGCATCCAGCACTGGTGTTCTTAGTGATCTTCCTTTCTGTTTTCATTTCACATCTGTGGCTGCTGCAACTGCCCTATTTCTGGGATGAAGCCGGCTACTACATCCCCGCGGCCCGCGACCTGCTGCTTACGGGCAGTTTAATTCCGCACTCGACTGTCTCCAATGCGCATCCTCCGCTGGTGATGGCTTATCTCGCTCTCTGGTGGAAAATTGCCGGTTACACGCCGCTGGTCACACGTTCGGCGATGTTGTTGCTGGCCTCGTTCACTTTGCTCACCTTGTTTCGGCTGGCAGAGCGAGTGGCTCATGTGCAGGTCGCGATCGCATCCACCATCTGCACTGCAATTTATCCCGTATTCTTTGCCCAGAGTTCCCTCGCGCACGTGGACTTGGTCTCAGCGGGACTGATTTTTGGCGGACTGCACGCCCATATAGAGGATCGCCCCGCGGCCACTAGCTGCTGGTTTTCGCTCGCCGCCCTGGCAAAGGAAACCGCTATTCTGGCGCCATTGGGTTTGTTGGCTTGGGAACTCGTATGTCCGCTGCTGCGCCTGAAAAATGCGGAAGCCACTCTTTGCAGGAATAGGGGGACT
This sequence comes from Acidobacteriota bacterium, assembly GCA_003225615.1. Taxonomy (GTDB): domain Bacteria; phylum Acidobacteriota; class Terriglobia; order Terriglobales; family Acidobacteriaceae; genus QIAS01. The sequence continues at coordinate 24,770 of QIAS01000197.1, forward strand.
GTCTCAACTAGGCGGCGTATCCCTTCCCTGCTTTTTCCGGTTCTGCCCCTTTGCCTGTGGTTCGGCTACCACTATCTGAGGACGGGCTACGTGTTCGGTAATCCTGAGTTCTTTCGCTACAACGTGCAGGCCACGCTCAATCCTCTTCGCGTGTTGCTGGCACTTGGCTTGCGATTGTGGCAGGCCTTCGCATACATGCAGCTGGGGTTGCTGACCTTGGCCATGCTCTTTGCCCTCTGGTGTTCGCCTTTGCGCGATGCGAACGGAGAACGTCAGAAAATTCCGCTGACTGTGCAACTGCTTTTTCTGGTTTTGATCGCCACGTACGTTCTGGCTATGTCATTCGTGGGCGGAGCGATGTTGGCACGCTACCTCCTTCCCGCTGTGCCACTGGTGATTATCATCAATGTCTCCACCCTAAGGCGTCGCGTGCGTTATTGGGCAGCGGTTGTAGTCATCGTGGGGCTTGCGTTTGTGGTCGCGTTGTTCGTAAACCCTCCGTATGGATTTTCCATCGAAGACAATCTCGCCTATCGCGACTACATACGCCTGCACGAAAACGCGGAGAACTTTCTCGAGGCCCGCTATCCCATGGCGCGGGTCCTGACCGCATGGCCTGCTTCGGACGAATTGACTCGGCCCTACCTCGGATATGTCACGCGCCCTATGCGGGTGTTTCGCATTGAGGATTTCAGTCTGGAGCAGGTCATGTCAGCAGCGGAGGTTCGCTCGGACTTCGATGTTGCGCTGGTTTTCTCCACAAAATACGAGCCGCCGCATTCTGTGCTGGACGGTTGGGTAGCCTGGCAGCGCCTTAAGGCGCGCTTCTTCGGATTTCATCGCGACTTGCCGCCCGCCGCCGCGGCCCAGATACTCGGGGGACGAATTGTGTTCGATGAGCAGCGGCACCGGCAGTCGGTTGCGGTAATCCTGATGGAAAGACTCGAGGAAGCAAGAGCCGTCAGGTGAGGATGGATCATTCGAATCGCTGTTGAATGTGGGTGGCCTCTCTGCGTCAGCGGGTCATCAGATGGCAGGAATGGGTCTTGATAACCAGCCAAGCCTCGCGCCCATTCGCAAGCTGTAATGAATCCCGGGCAGCCAGCGTGAGATGGACGTGCATCACGACACCACAATCAATCTGCGCTGTGACGATAACGTCGTGCTGCGTCAGCGAAATCACTTTCCCTGGAAGGATGTTGCGCGCACTTAAACCCCGGGGCTGCTCCGTGGCCAGCAGGATGTCGCCAGCTCGAATACCGACGCGCAAGCTGGAACCAATGCCGGCGCGCAGCAGGGGTGTTTCCAATTCCACACTACTGCGTGCAAGCCGGCAAGTCATGGTGCCGCGGTTCTCGTGAGCCGAGATCACAGAGGCATCGAAAATATTCTCGAAGCCCACCAACTGCGCCACCGATTCCTGCCGCGGAGCATTGATAACTTCATGCGGAGTGCCACGGGCCGCGACCCGACCGTTCTCCAGCACGATCACGCGCTCTCCCAATGCGAACACTTCCTCGCGGCTGTGGGTGACATAAAGAATCGGAATACGATGCGCCTCGTTCCAGGCGCGCAGATCGTCGAGAATGTGGGCTTTGGTCGCGGCGTCCATGGCGGCCAGAGGTTCGTCGAGCAACAGAAGTTGCGGATCCCGAACCAGTGCCCTGGCAAGCGCCACCCGCTGTCGTTCACCGCCCGATATTTCTGCCGGACGACGATGGCGCAGCTGCTCGATACGAAAGGTTTCTAGAATCGAATCCGCTCTGCTCTGCTGTTTGGGTCGATGAATTTCCTGTAAACCATACTGAATGTTCTTTTCGACCGTGAGATGCGGAAAAAGCGCTAGCTCCTGGAACACATATCCGATCTGGCGACGCCAAGCCGGCATGTTCGCCCGGGACTCGGAATC
>QIAS01000252.1:0-1663 GCA_003225615.1 Acidobacteriota bacterium
GGAATGTCTACCCCTTCAAAAGGCGTGATCGTCGCGCCAATCAGCTTGACCCCCTCAGCGTGAGCGCGGGAAATCAACTGGCGGTAGGCGTCGATCAACTCCTCAGGACCGCGAACCTCAGCGGGATCGGCAAGGTAGCTCCCGCCCAGCTTGGCCCCGGGAAAACCGATATCATTGACTCCTTCGAGTAGCACAATATGAGTGACACCCGGCAGCCCGAGGACGTCCTGATCGAAGCGAGCCAGGCCGCTGACCCCGAAGCTGCCGACACCGGCGATGAAGCCATCGCTCAACAGCCGGTTACCGGCTATGCCCGCATTGACTACCGCCACCTTCGAACCTTCGGGCGTTTTTGCCAGCCGACGGATGAGATCACTCGGCCAATTGCGGTCCGCATCCACCGTGGACCCATCGCCATCGATGATAGAATCGCCGAACGCCACCACTAGGCGCTGGGACGGCGCACCAGTCTGGTCGCCATGTTGCGAGATCACTGCGCGCTTGAGCGCGAGCCCATGCAGCGTCGGGGCAGCGACGCGTTTGGGAAAATAAAGGCTGATGCTGATCTCGGCTCCGGCTGCGACCGCAAAGGCTAGCGGGTCGCTGAGGATCGGCGCCCCTGCAGGGATCGTCACCGAATTGCGGCCTGCGAACGTGACAGTCTGAATCGAGCCTGGTCTGACGCTCGACGCGTCGGTCGGGACCGCAACCGTCGCCGAGCCAATCACGAGGGGCACGGCGCCGTATTCGTTAGAAAGTCGAATGCAGATCCGGGCTCCTCCAATCGATAGACGAACGCGCTCCCGTACCGTCTGGTCCTCGATAGTGAGCAGCGGTTTCTTTCCATTGGGCGCCGCTGGCTGGGGGCTGGCCGCCCAAGTGGCAATCCAGGCATTCTGCGCAGCCCCAGCCAGTGGGCAAACAAACAGAAGAAAGCAACCGAGAGCACAATTCCGCAAACAGCGCATCCGGTAAGGTTCTCCTGGGTTGAACTCGACGCCCAAAGGTCAAATACCTGAACGTAATTTGCGATTTCCATTTACCAATTTCCAAGCTGGATGGGCGATCTTCGAATCCGCAATTGGCAATTGAAAATTGGCAATCTAAACGCTACCTCATCGCCGAATAGTCCGTCGGACGCATATACACTTCATCGACCTTATACTTTTCATCGACCTTTTCTATGATCGGGACCGCCTGATTCCTATACTCGGGAAACGCCGCGTCGGCATGAAGCGCAGCCCAATTCTTTTTGGCTTCTTCCCGACTGGGATGAGCCACGAGGTAGATGAATGTGTTGGCCCAGGCAGGATCATCGTTGGGTACCCAATAGCCAACGACCTTGAGATCGTGCTTTTCTTGTAGCTTTGAAACCTCACGAAAGATCGACTCGAGAGCCGGCACTTTGCCGGGCAGCGTGTGGTAAACCATAAGCTCGAACACGCGATTGCTGTCGGCACTCACTGGCATCACGTGCGTCAGGCGGGCAGTAATAAGCGATCCAGCAGCAAAGGAAACCAGTGCAGTCGCGCAAACAATCCACCCTTTGCAATTGCAGCCCTTGCGCGCTGCCAGCACCGGTTTATGGTTTGTCTTCATCGCTGCATTCCCCTCTCCCGGGCTTTTGCTATCGCCTTCTTGCCATAGACTATGGCCGTCTCAA
>QIAS01000252.1:1670-6774 GCA_003225615.1 Acidobacteriota bacterium
AATCGCATTCAAAAAATGCTTCGTTGCCAACGCCGTCAACATCTGAAGCATTGCGCGTGATAGGCGAGCCGCAGCCCGAAAGATAGACTCCGGGAACTAACCTTCACGGCTCAGGAGGATGGAATGAATTTTTTGCGCATTGCCGTCTTACTCGTTGTATCTGGCGTCGCTCTCACTGCGAGCGCAAAATCCAAAATGCCGCAACAATCTGCTTGCAAAGCAGCCGTCCACCAGGACGACATCCCCAAGTCTATTGCCGAGAGCATCAGCCAAACGCTCCAGTTCACCGAGGGAAGTTTTCTCGGAGTTGCCGAAGCTATGCCTGAAAACAAATATTCCTTTATCCCCACTGCCGGAAATTTCGAAGGTGTCCGCAGCTTCGGCGAGCAGGTCAAGCACGTTGCCTGTGCCCAGTTCGCTTTTTTTAACGAATTCGACGGCAAGAAGCCGCCTGAAGATTGCGAGAAGGGCGGACACGATCCGGCAAAGACGAAGGCAGAACTGATCAAGTATCTCAAGGATTCTTTCGACTATTCCAATCGCGTCCTGGCAACGCTTAGCGAAAAAAATGCGCTCGAACGCGTCGAAGGCCGCTACGCTGGACCCAACACGAAGATCGGCATCTCAGTGGTTGCGGTTTGGCATATCACCGATCACTACGGACAGATTGTGGAGTACCTGCGGATGAACGGCATCGTTCCGCCCATGACCCAAAAGTACGGATTGAAAATCCGGTGAATCAGGAGCTAGGAGCGAGGAGTTAGTAGCTAGGGCGCCGCCCAGCTACTAGCTACTAACTACCAGCTACTTCCCACTGATTTATATTCACTGCATGCGAGCCATACTCGCCGGCGGCGGCACTGGGGGACACGTCATCCCCGCGCTCGCCATCGCGCAAGAATTGCAAAAAACCTACGCCGCCGAAGTCCTCTTCGTAGGCACCCCCCGAGGCATCGAGAACCGTCTTGTCCCGGCGGCCGGCTACCAACTGCGCCTCATCCAGGTCGGAGCCTTGAAAAACGTAAGCCTGGCCACCCGCGCAAAAACTGCACTCGACCTCCCGCGCGCTATCTGGACGTCCTGGCGCCTGCTCGCCGAATACCGTCCCGGCGTGGTCATTGGCGTCGGCGGATACGCTTCTGGCCCCATGATGTTGGCCGCCGCGCTGAGCGGCGTCCCCACGCTGGTTTTCGAACCCAACGTAGTTCCCGGCTTTGCCAACCGCCTGGTCGCCCCGATGGTCTCAGCCGCCGCGGTCCATTTTCAGGAAACCTGCCGCTTTTTCCGCCGCTGCCACCTGACCGGAGTCCCGGTACGCCACGCGTTTTTCGAAGCTCGCGCTGACCAGGCGCCGCATGCCCGGCCAACTCTGCTGGTCTTTGGAGGTAGCCAGGGAGCCCACGCCATCAACCAGGCCATGATCGATTCGCTCACCCGTTTTCGCGAAAAAATTCCCCACCTCCACATCATTCACCAGACCGGCGAGCGCGACTATAATGACGCGCAAGCAGCCTACGCACGCGCCCAGTCATCGGCCGAGGTCTACCGCTTCATCGACGACATGCCGGCCATGTTCGCCCGTGCCGATTTGCTGGTCTGCCGCTCGGGAGCAAGCACGGTAGCGGAAATTACGGCCGCCGCCAAACCGGCCGTCTTCGTCCCCTTCCCCCGCGCCGCCGACGATCATCAGAAAGTAAACGCGAAAGCGTTAGAGCGCGCCGGAGCCGCTGTAGTGCTTGAAGAAGCGAACCTGACCAGCGAGCGCCTGGTCGAAACCGCAAGCGCGCTTATGCAAGATCGCGCTCGATTAGACAAAATGGGAGTCGCCGCCCGCAAACTCTCGCATCCGAATGCTGCCCAGGAGATTGCGCAAATGGCGGCGCAGTTGGCAGGAGCGAGTAGCTAGTAGCTGGTAGTTAGTAGCTAGTTCCGGGTCAAGGATCTAGAATTGACGACACCGTTAGTAAATAACTAATTGCTAGCTCCTAGCTCCTAGCTACCAGCTACTACTTCACCATGTTTGCCAAAATCCAACGCATTCATTTCGTCGGCATCGGGGGCATCGGCATGAGCGGCATTGCCGAGGTCTTAATCAATCTCGGCTGCAAGGTTTCCGGTTCTGACTTGAAACCTTCCCCCGTCACCCAGCGTCTCGCCACACTCGGAGCCACTATCACCGAAGGTCACCGCGCTGAAAACGTGGTTGGCGCGGAAGTAGTCGTCACCAGTTCGGCCATTGGCCCCGACAATCCAGAGGTCGCCGAAGCCCACAACCTGCACATCCCCGTAATCCCACGCGCCGAGATGCTCGCCGAACTCATGCGCCTGAAGTACGGTGTTGCCATCGCAGGAATGCATGGCAAAACCACCACCACCTCCATGGTTGCTGCCGTCCTGGCCGCCGGCGGTCTCGATCCCACAGTAGTGGTCGGCGGACGCGTGGACGCCATGGGTTCCAACGCGCGCACGGGCAGCTCCCAATACCTGGTTGCCGAAGCCGACGAAAGCGATCGCTCGTTTCTTAAGCTTTCGCCCATTATTGCGGTAGTAACCAACATCGACCGCGAGCACATGGACTGCTATCGCAACATGCGCGACGTGAAGCACACTTTTCACGACTTCATGGATCGCGTGCCCTTTTACGGCACGGTAGTCGGCTGCAACGATGATGCGCTGCTCCGTCCACTCTTGCGCCAGGTGCAGCGCAGAGTTGTGACCTACGGCACCCGACGCGGTTCTGACTTCCACATCAAGATGGGCCAGCCAGAATTGAATTCCATCGAGCACCGCCTGATGAGCCGCTTCCAAGTGACCTATCGCGAAAAAGATCTGGGCGAATTCACGCTGCACGTTCCCGGCGCCCACAACGTGCTCAATGCCACCGCCGCCATAGCCGTTGGTACGCGTCTCGACATCGAACTTGGACACATTCGCAGCGCGCTCGACAGCTTCCGGGGAGTCGATCGTCGCTTCCAATTCCGCGGAAGCGCAGCCGGCGTAAGCGTGATCGACGATTACGGCCACCACCCCACCGAGATCCGCGCCACGCTCGCCGCCGCCCGCCAGTGCGGCTACCGCCGCATTCATGTAATTTTCCAGCCCCACCGCTACACCCGCACCCAGGCATTAATGGAAGAATTCACCCAGGCCTTCACCGATGCCGACACGCTGATCGTGCTGGACATCTACGCTGCCAGCGAACAACCCATTCCCGGCATTACCGGAGAAGCTTTGGCCCAGCGTATTAAAGAAGAAGGCAGCAAGGACGGCCGCTACGTCGCTTCCTTCCGAAGCTGCGGACGTCGTTTCCTCGCAAGCCGAAGAAGGAGACATGATCCTCACGCTGGGCGCGGGAAACGTCTCTCACCTGGGCCCCACGATCCTCGAAAAGCTGCAAGCCCGCCAAATGGCCGCCCGCGGGTGATGGGTGCCCTGACGTTCCGACGGAAGTCAATCATTTAGGGTTCTAATCGGGTAGAGAGGTCTCGCCCCATAAGCGCTAACTTAAGGAGAATTCTTCCGGTTGGCAGACTATCTGGGAGCTACCAGAAGAGCATTAAACCCTCCGTTGGATTCAAGTCCGAACTCGGGCCTGTTAATCTTCACCGCGGTGAGCTAAATTTGCTGCCGTAAGGCGGTAAGTATGGGCTACGTCTGTGCCAATCACGATACCCACGGAGCAATTGGCAGCGTCCCAAGACCGGTTGATCTGATTGAGCGAGTCACGCGGCTGCAATGAACTTGATTGGCTCGTATAACTACGCGCTCGTGGCGCTTTCGGTGTTGATCGCCATGTTTGCGTCGTACGCTGCTCTGGATCTTGCAGGTCGCGTAACTGCGGCGGGCGGTTGGACTCGCGCGGTTTGGCTGCTGGGCGGCGCCGGTGCGATGGGGACTGGCATTTGGTCCATGCACTACATTGGGATGCTGGCGTTCATCCTGCCGATTCCCGTGGCCTACCACTGGCCAACCGTTCTGCTGTCACTGTTTGCGGCCATTCTCGCGTCGGTGATTGCGCTGTATATGGTGAGCCGACAGAAAATGGGTGTATCCCGAGCGGTCGCCGGAAGTGTCCTGATGGGCGCGGGTATTGCGAGTATGCATTACATCGGCATGGCCGCCATGCGTTTACCGGCCATATGCCAGTTTAATTCCTTTCTCGTCATCCTGTCCGTCGTGTTCGCGGTTCTGATTTCTCTCGCCGCCCTGTGGATTGCCTTTCACTTCCGAGACGAGAAGACGGGGATCGGCTGGGAAAAGTTAGCCGGAGCCGCCGTGATGGGTGCTGGGATCTCGGTTATGCATTACACCGGGATGGCCGCCGCCAGTTTCATGCCCTCAGGCATGCCGGCGGACCTGTCTCACGCCGTAAGCATCTCCACCCTTGGCACCGCCGGAATTGCCGCCGTCACCTTTATTGTCCTCGGGCTGGCTCTGCTGACATCCTGGATGGATAGGCGATTCGCTGCCCAGACCTTGGAACTGCAGGAAGAGAAGCTGCAGCGAAGCGAGGCGTACTTGGAGGAGGCGCAGAGGCTCACCCACACCGGGAGTTGGGCCTCGCGGCTGGCGGGAGACGTGGCCTTACATCTCTCCGAGGAATGGTACCGCATATATGGCTTCGACCCGGGAGAGGGCATGTCGGTTTGGAAAGAACGGCTGCAGCGCATTCATCCGGAGGATCGAGTCAAATGGCAAGAGGCAACCGATCGAGCAATTAGCGAAAAGTCCGATTACGAAGTGGAAGTGCGACTCCTTCTTCCGGGCGGCATGGTCAAATACATCCACACCGTCGGCCATCCTGTTTTGAATTCATCCGGGGAGTTAGTGCAATTCGTGGGCAGTTCGATGGATGTCACCGAGCGCAAGCAAGCCGAGCAGAAATTCCGTGGGCTTCTGGAATCCGCTCCAGATGCGATGATCGTGATGAATCGGCAGGGCAAGATCGTATTGGTCAATGCACAAGTGGAGCGGCTGTTTGGGTATCAGCGGGAAGAACTCTTGGGCCAGGAGATCGAAATTTTGGTGCCGGAACGATTGCGGGGCCGACACCCCCAACACCGCACTGGGTTCTTCGCCCAGCCTCGGGTGCGGCCGATGGGTG
>QIAS01000253.1 GCA_003225615.1 Acidobacteriota bacterium
AAAAGTGAAATCGGGAAGATCTATCTGGGGCAGGACCAGTATCAGCGCAAACAGAAAGAGCTCGATACCTAAAAGTGCCCAACGCCACCGTTTCATGCCAAAAAACCCCGCAGAGCCCACACGAAGTTAGTCGAAGCCGGTTAGGCTGTCAAGGCGGGAACGCAGCATTCATTCACCTTTTCTGGACTCTCCAATTATGAAAAGACGCACCGCACAACCCTGTGTGAGGCGCCTCACCACGCCCGGTAACAAGAATCACTGCTGTTCTTTCCAGGAAGCTTTCTAATCGCAATTGAGCTTGCGTTCTGCAGGCCTGCCGGCGGAACAGAGAGTCCGGCGGGAAGAGCAATCATGGCTGACAACGATGATGACGTGAAATGCCCGCTGTGCCAGGGGCATGGAGAAGTTCGCCGCGTGGAACTGGCCGAGCGGCTGAAGAGCCGGGATTGGAAGGCGGTGGTCGAGCGCTGGCTGGCGGGATCTGCGGCGCAGGAGCCGACTTCTTCCCCGGGAAACGGTCATGAGGGCCCGGATTTTCAGAAGGAAGTTCACCAGTGGAACCGGGAATTGCCGATTTTTCGCAGAAGTCCGAAGGAGTAGTACGGTCTTGGACATTCAGTGAACAACCCGAATGAAGGCTGCCACTATGCCGCACGTTGAGATGGAAAAAGTGGAACCGCTGCTCGAGCAGTACGAACCGCAACGCATCAACCTTATTCCCATCCTGCAGGACGTCCAGGAAACATACCGTTACTTACCGCAAGAAGTTTTGCGGAGGATTTCGCAGAAGCTGCGGGTCCCGCTGACCGAGGTGTACCAGGTGGCGACTTTCTACCGCTGCTTCAGCCTGGTGCCCCGGGGCAAGCACGTGATCCAGGTATGCCTGGGGACCGCCTGCCACGTACGCGGAGCGCCGCGGGTACTGGACCGCATTCTGCTGGATTTGAAAATGGCTGGACCCGGCACTACGAACGATCTGCAGTTCACGGTGGAAACGGTGCGCTGCATTGGTTGCTGCGGTTTGGCGCCGGTCGCGCGGGTGGATAACAAGAACACACATCCGCATCTGACGCAGGCCAAGGTAGGCGGGTTGCTGAAGAAATATCAGGACAAGGCCGAGGCGTCAAGAACAGCCAAGCCGGACGAGGCGAGCCATGCTGAAGCTTAAGTCGCCCCATGAAGTAAAAGAATTGCAATTATGCCTGGAAGCGAGCGAAACGACGCGTCCATGCATTTCAGTTTGTGCGGGCAGTGGCTGCTGCGCTTCCGGAGCAGAGAACGTTTTGCAGGCGTTGCGGCGGGAACTGGAAAAACGCGGGCTGCAGGGCACGATTGACGTGAAGAGCACCGGCTGCCACGGTTTCTGCGAGAAGGGCCCGGTCATGATCGTGTGGCCGGAAAAAGTCTTTTACAACGGTGTGAGCCAGAGTGACGCGAAAGACATCGTGAACAGCGTCACTAACGGACACAAGCCGGTCGAGAAACTTCTTTATAAGGATCCGAATACCGGGCAGCGCGTGCTGCATGAGCACGATGTTCCTTTCTATGCGCGGCAGCAGCGGATTCTTTTCGGCAACAACGGGAAGATCGATCCTAAAGACATTCGCGACTACATCAAGGTGGGCGGTTACAGCGCACTGGGCAAGGTGCTGACGGATTTCTCCCGGGAGCAGGTGGTCGAGGCGGTTAAATGCTCGGGGCTGCGCGGGCGCGGCGGGGCAGGGTTTCCCACGGGAATGAAGTGGGAGGCTTTGCGGCGGAGCACGGTTCGTCCGCGGTACATCGTCTGCAATGCCGATGAAGGCGATCCGGGGGCGTTCATGGATCGCAGCCTGCTCGAAGGCAATCCCCACAGCGTGATTGAAGGGCTGATTATCGGGGCTTATGCCCTGGAAGCCGAACAGGCCTATGTGTATGTGCGGGCCGAGTATCCACTCGCAGTCGAGCACTTGCACGCTGCCATTGAACAAGCCAGAACCGCAGGATTACTGGGCGAGAACATTCTTGGGTCTGGAATGGATTTCCGCATTCATCTGGTGCAGGGTGCAGGAGCTTTCGTGTGCGGAGAGGAGACGGCGCTGCTCGCGTCTATTGAAGGGCGGGTTGGCGAACCGCATCCCCGGCCACCTTATCCGGTGCAGAAAGGGCTCTGGGGCAAGCCCACCGTCATCAACAACGTGAAAACCTGGGCCAGCGTGCCGGTGATCATTAATAAAGGCGCGGACTGGTATGCGTCGATTGGCACGGAGCGCAGCAAAGGGACGATGGTCTTCTCACTCGTGGGGAAGATCAACAACACCGGACTGGTCGAAGTGCCGATGGGCGTCACGTTGCGGGAGATGATCTACGAGATCGGCGGAGGCATTCCGAAGGAGAAGAAGCTTAAGGCGATTCAGATTGGCGGGCCGTCCGGGGGATGTATTCCGGCGAGCATGATCGATTTGCCGATTGATTATGAGGCTCTGACGCAGGCGGGTTCCATGATGGGCTCCGGCGGCATGGTCGTCATGGATGAAGACACTTGCATGGTGGATGTGGCGCGGTACTTCATGGAATTTCTGGAAGAAGAGTCTTGCGGGAAGTGTTTCCCTTGCCGCGAGGGGACGCAGCGGCTGAAAGAGATTCTGAACCGGATTTCGCGGGGCAAGGGCGAGGAGTCAGACCTCGATTTGCTGGATGATGCGGGATGGATGATCAAAGAGACTTCGTTGTGCGGACTGGGGCAGACGGCGCCTAATCCGGTGCTTTCGACCTTGCGTTATTTCCGCGACGAATATTTGACTCACATTCGCGAGAAGCGGTGTCCGGCAAAAGTTTGCCGCGAGCTGATCGTGTACCAGATTGACGAGACGATTTGCGATGGCTGCCATGCTTGCGTGCGGGTTTGCGCTTCGGATGCGGTGCTCGGAGAGAAGGACAAGGCGCACAGCATTGATTCGGGTAAGTGCATCAAGTGCGGAGCTTGTTTGGAAGTCTGTCAGCCCAAAGCGGTGCTGGTTCACTAAAGGAGAATGCCGTGCCAACGCTGAAGATCAACGGCATTGAGGTTGAAGTCGAACGGGGAACTACCGTTCTGGAGGCGGCGCGCTTCCTGGGAATTCCTATTCCTACGTTGTGCCATGAAGAT
>QIAS01000254.1 GCA_003225615.1 Acidobacteriota bacterium
AATCCGGTCACGTTCAGCGAGGCCGTGTTCAGCTTGCGAATGACTCCGGGGGTGATCTGGCTAGCAATGATTTTTGCCATCATCATGGGAACGCTTGGAGGCTTAGCGCCGGCGTGGCATGCTTCTCGCCGGGAAATCCTGGCATCTTTGCGCGATTAAAGATTCGACTACTTTCGAATGCCGATTGACGCTAAACACGAAGAATTAAGAAGCCTGCGGATCGAACGCTCGCAGCCGCCGGCCGACGGCGGGCCGCCGGCTTGGGCGCGGCGGTACATAGTGATTGGTATCGCTATCGTGGTCGTCCTGAGCGCGGCTGCCGGCGCATACCGGCTATTCGCGGGAGATGCGCCGGAAGTGCAGGTCACGCGGGCCACGGCCGAAAGCGCCGACCTTCCCGGGACTGTGCTCACCGCGAGCGGCTACATCGTGCCGCATCACAAAATCAATGTGAACTCCAAGGTCACGGGCCGGGTGGCGTGGATTGGCGTTGAGAAGGGCGACAAAGTCAAACAAGGACAGGTGCTCGTACGTTTGGAAGACGATGAATTCCGCGCTCAGGCAAAGCAGGCGCAGGGAGCAGTGCAGAACGCGCAAGCCTATTTAGACGAATTGCAGCACGGCTCGCGCCCGGAAGAGATTCAGCAGGCGCAGCACAACCTCGACGAGGCGCGGGCGACTCTGGTAAATGACAAGATCACGCTGGATCGGACAAAGGATCTGGTTGCGCAAGGAGTGCTCTCCAAACAGGCCCTGGACGACGCCGCTGCGAAATTCGAGGCCGATCAGCAGCGGGTCAATTCGTTACAGCAAGGATTTCGGCTGTCCAAGATGGGCCCACGGGCGGAGGAAATTGCCCGGGCCCAGGGAGCTTTGTTACAAGCCGAAGGCCAGTTGGCTTACGCCAAATCGCTACTCGATGCCACGGTCATCCGGGCTCCAGTGGCAGGTACGATCCTGGAGCGAACCGCTGAAAAAGGAGAGTTGGTGACCGCGCAGTTCGCAAGTTCGGCCGAAGGAGGTCCCGTGGGATCGGCGGTTTCTCTGGCTGACTTGAACGATCTGCAGGTGGAACTCGATATCGCCCAGGACGATTTTTCCAAACTCGGGCCGAAACAGAAAGGTGTTCTCAATACCGATGCCTATCCGGACCGCAAGTACGATGGGCAGATCGCCGAAATCTCGCCGGAGGCTAATCGCCAGAAGGCAACGGTGCAGGTTAAAGTGCAGATTCTCAATCCAGACGAATTTCTCCGGCCGGAAATGAATGCGACCGTGAGGTTCCTGCCCAACGAGCAAACAACTTCGAGCCAGCGCGCGTCAGGTGTCGTCGTTCCCAAGACAGCACTTCGTGATCACGACGGCAGGAAAGTCGTGTTTATTGTTTTTAAGGACAAAGCGTTGATACGCGAGGTTCACATTCTCAGCCAGCGTAGCGGGGGCTACCTGGTGGATGGGCTAGTGGGTGGCGAGGATGTCGTTACCTCCGCGCCGCAAAATTTGAAAGACGGTCAAAAAATCAAGATCAAAGGACAATCATGAGTACGGCTATCAGCCCGCAGACATTTACAGGAACGAAAGTTGTTCAGGCGAGCAGTGTCAGCAAGGTTTTCCAGCGTGACGCGTTTAAGGTAAAAGCGCTCGAGGATGTCTCGCTCGACATTGCTGGCGGTGAATTTCTTGCGCTTATGGGCCCGTCCGGTTCCGGCAAAACGACGTTGCTTAACATGATCGCCGCCATCGACCGGCCCACGTCGGGCGAATTGCTGGTCATGGGGGAGAACATCTTTCGCTTCAACGATGGACAATCGGCGCGCTGGCGCAATGAACATATTGGCTATGTCTTTCAGACTTTCAACCTTATTCCTGTGCTAACTGCATTCGAAAACGTGGAACTGCCCCTGCTGCTCACGAAATTAAACCAGCAGCAGCGCCGCGACCACGTTATGACTGCGCTTAAGTTGGTGGCATTGGAAGAACGTGTGAACCACCTTCCGAAACAGCTTTCCGGAGGGCAGGAGCAGCGCGTGGCGATCGCGCGCGCCATCGTGAGCGACCCTACACTGCTGCTGGCGGACGAGCCGACCGGCGACCTGGACAGCAACTCTGCCACGGAAATTCTGGAAGTTCTCAAGCGCTTGAATGAAGACTTTCATAAAACTGTCATCATGGTTACACACGACCCACATGCAGCTTCTTATGCGCATGTGACGCGGCATTTGGAGAAGGGCAGGCTGTTGCCTGCCTGAGGACAAGCGCTCTTCGGCTTCCCCGCGTGAACCCCAGCGTATCAAGGTGATTACCCTGCGCCGCTTGACACAGCAGGCGCATAGTGGGATGAACAGATAGATCGCGACGCTTGTGCCTGCACGCAGGTTAACAATGGATGAGCTCACGTCCTCGCCGGACTCAGCTTCATGGGCCACGAAACGTCGTTTTCCGCGTTTCCGGCTGGAAACTCACGTCATCGTTACCGAGCTGCGCTCTGGAATAACCCGCGCGGTGAAAGGGTGGTCGCGCGACGTTTGCGAGGGAGGATTGGGAGGAATGGTGGCGGAAGGTTTGAACGCCGATGACGAGGTGCTGGTAGAATTTCCGCTGCCGTCGGCCCGGCAACAGCTGCTGCTGCGCGCCCGGGTACACCGCCACTCCAGTTCACATTATGGCTTCGAGTTCCTGCAGACCACTCCAGCCGTGCTCCGAGATATAAGGCAAGCCTGCCAGATGTTGCCGATTCAGAAGTAGAAGAAAAACGTAGACCCGCGCCGCAGTACTGTTTTGCCGTTCTGTTATGCCTGCTCGTTTCTGGCTTCCTGCTTGGGATCGGCGACCCATTGCCACGCTCTGCGGCCGTTCTCTCTAACTACAGTGCGCGCTTCGCCGTAGTCCACCAGTCGGTTCAACACGGTAGTGACTGATGCCAGCGGGTCCTTGTGATGCAGCAACACGGGAGGAATTCGATGTGCTCGCAAACCTCGCGCGCGCCCAGCGGCCGAGCGGATTCCATGAGCACCATGCGGCACGCTTTGGTGAAGCCGGGCTGACGTCCATTGCTCTTGCGGTCCACCAGTTCCAACAACTCGTCGGTGAGCACCTCATCGCCGAAGAGGTTGGCGAGCCCGACGATAGTCTGCTTCACGGTGCCAATGCGCTTCATGACATCGGCACGCTGTTTCAGTAGCTGCCGCAATTCTGCCTGCGCCGCCTTCAATACCTCCTGCACGTGTGAATCAGCGCCGGCAAGCGTGTTCTTGGCTGTCTTGCCATTACTTCCATTAGAGATTTCCATGACTCCCCCGCCATCTCCTCGGCTCCCGGCTCATGCAAAAGCGGAAACACAAGGCCTCCCGCCTAATCAAACTTGCATACTTAGACGGCGCAGTGACGAAAGGGTTACGCCATTTTGTTATTCGCGCTCCCGTGCCGCGATTGTCCGTTATTGGGATTTTTGCGTCCTTTTTCGCACGAGTTCACGTCTGTGCGGGTGAGTAGTGCCACAATTGGGAAATGTCATGGGTATGAATTCGGGAATTCTGAATTACGGTTGAGGGAACTGTCCTACCTAGTTGCTTGACTCATGCAATTATTTTAAATTACTCTATCTTCGTGGCATCCATATCCCAAACCGACGTTTGGTCTGCAGAACTGGAGCGATTGGCCCGCGTCCTAAACCAGGTCGGCCCGGATGAGGTTTGCTGCGAGGGGCTCACGCCCAGGCAATGCGGCATCCTGCGCACTTTAATGGATAAACAGGGAGACCGCATTTCTGATCTCGCGGCGGAGTCCTCGCTGACTGCCAGCGCAATGACTCGTGTCCTGGAAAAACTCGAGGCTCGCAATCTGGTTCAGCGGGTGCGCGGGGCAGATAAGGACGGTCGCGCTGAGCGGGTCGCAATTACGCCACGGGGGCGCGAGATACGCAGGACCATCGGTGAACTCATGCGCCAACGGACGAAGAGCATCGTCGCTGCCATTCCAGTAAGTGGCCGGCCACAATTACTGGCTGGCATACGTATGTTGAATCAGGCACTGGCGCGCGGTGGATGCTGCGAGTCAGCAGCAAATTGCAACGTCGTGGAAACGCCGGAGGGCACCGGCAGAAGGCGGAGACATAATGTCACCCAATGAAACAGGAATCGTACAAGCGGTCAAAGAGCATTACGGCGCAATCGCGCGTGGCGAGCAGTCAGGCTGTGGTTGCTCAGCTCCCTTGGCAGTGGCGCAGGCGATTGGTTATACGTCGCAGGACCTCACCATTGCGCAACAAGCGAACCTCGGATTGGGATGCGGCAATCCTTTGGCACTGGCGGCGATTCAGCCGGGCATGACCGTACTTGATCTCGGCAGCGGGGCTGGGTTTGATGCGTTCCTGGCATGGCAGCGCGTCGGTTCCACAGGCCGCGTCATCGGAGTGGACATGACCGATGACATGCTCGAAAGGGCACGCAAGAACGCGGCAGATCTGGGCGCGAGCAACGTCGAATTCCGCAAAGGCACAATCGAAGCGTTGCCGGTGGAAGACGCGTCGATCGATCTCGTGATCAGCAATTGCGTGATCAACCTGAGTACTGACAAGCCGGCTGTGTTTCGTGAAATCCACCGCGTTTTGAAGGTGGGCGGACAGTTGGCAGTGAGCGATCTTGTGCTCCTGAAGCCGCTGCCCCCGGAGGTTGAGAAAGATGTGAATGCCTATGTGGGCTGCGTTGCCGGGGCAAGCATGCTGACTGACTACATCCGCATGGCGCTCGATGCCGGACTAGCCGACGTGAGCATCCCGCAAATCGTCCCGTCCAGCAAACTTCTGGTGGCGTATGGCCTAGATAAGCAGAAACCCACCTCGAGCTGCTGCGGAGCCAGCCTGCCCGATCACTGGATGTATGAAGCAGCGTCAGCCGTGGCTTCGGTAAAGGTGCACGGAAGGAAACTGTAAGCCCGCTAATAGGCGAAGCCGTCCGGCTGGGTCACGGCGCCGACCCGCACCTGGTCATCAATGAAGTGGCGTCCGGCCGCGAGCGCCTGCCGGTTGATTTCCAATAACTCGACTCTCTTCAGCTTGGTCTCGATCAAGCTGATGGCGGTTTCCGGGGACAAGCATTCGGTTTCTTCCAGCAATGCTCCCAGTAACACAATGTTTGTCGCTTTGGTTGAGCCGAGCTTGTCAGCCATTTCTGCGGCCGGAATGCAGATCACGCGAGCCTGCGGCTGCGGAAAGTCCGGCGGAAGCGAATCGCGGTTGTAGAGAATCAGTCCGCCGGCTTCTACCTGCGGCGCAAACTTTCGCAGCGAGATTTCATTCATCGCGACCAGCACATGCGGATGCGAAACTAGCGGGGACCCGATGCGCTCCGTCGAAAGGCAAACGTGACAATGCGCGCTTCCCGAACGCATCTCCGGACCATAAGAGGGTAGCCAGCTGACTTCCAGCCCTTCCTGCATCCCCATCTCGGTCAGCAACTGGCCGAGCAACAGCACTCCCTGACCGCCAAAGCCTGCCACCTTGATCTCAAACTTTTTAAAATGGTGCGCGTGTTTGGAATGGGCATTCAGCTTGATCTCGTATTTGGGAGCGAGTTCCAGAACGTCCGAGACGGTACGTTGCGGGGGCGCAGTCCCCGCCGGCACTTCTAGCTTCCGCTCGCGAAAAACATTAATGGGGAATATGGGAACCATATTCTCGTACACCCAGCGCCGGGCTTCGATGGGATCCTTGCCCCAGATCGTAGGACACGGGGAAAGAATCTCAACAAAAGAGAAGCCGCCGCCATCGCGCTGGATCTCGAGTGCCTTGCGCACCGCGCGCCGGGCTCGCATGATGTTTTTGTTGTCGCAGAGAGCCACGCGCTCAACATAGACGGGCGCTTCTAATGTGGAGATCAACTCGCACATGTGCAGCGGAAAACCTTCGTTCCCTGGCCGGCGTCCCCAGGGCGAAGTCGTACTCTTCTGCCCGACAAGCGTGGTGGGCGCCATTTGCCCGCCAGTCATCCCGTAAATGGCATTGTTCACAAAGAAGACGGTTATCTTCTCGCCACGGTTGGCAGCATGGACGATTTCGGCAGTACCAATGGCCGCCAGGTCTCCATCGCCTTGATACGAGATAACAATTTTGTCAGGACAGGACCGCTTGAGAGCCGTGGCGCAAGCCGGGGCGCGGCCGTGGGCAACCTGCACGTTGCCAACATCGAAGTAGTAGTATGCGAACACCGAGCACCCGACCGGGCTGACGAAAATCGCC
>QIAS01000255.1 GCA_003225615.1 Acidobacteriota bacterium
CTCCATAGCGGTCCTCGAGTTCGCCGCGAACGTCGTTCAGCTGCGATTCGGTTTCCACTCCTGCGACCCGCTTGTACATTCTGAGACGCTGGTTTTCTTCTGGGATGTAGGAGGCGGGTATGCGGATGTTGAGACCCAGGTTGAGTTGCGTCTCGGCTTCCTCGGGGGCGGCTTCTCCTTTCATTTCGCGGACGGCTCGCTCGAGCATTTGCGTATAGAGTTCAAAGCCGACCGCTTCGATGTGTCCGCTTTGCTCCCCTCCGAGAAGATTTCCCGCACCGCGCAGTTCGAGATCAAGCGCCGCGATTTTGAATCCGGCTCCCAAGTCAGAAAATTCTTTCAGAGCAGCCAGACGGCGGCGCGCCACCGGGGTCAGCTCGATCTCTGGCGGAAGGAGCAGGTAGGCGTAGGCTCGGCGATTGGAGCGGCCAACCCGACCGCGAAGTTGGTAAAGCTCGGAGAGTCCGTGACGGTCGGCTCTATTAATAAGGATGGTGTTGCAGAGCGGGATGTCCAGGCCGTTTTCAATGATCGTGGTGGAGACGAGAATGTCGGCTTCGTGATGCATGAATTTGAGCATCACCTTTTCGAGTTCCGATTCCGACATTTGTCCATGGCCGACGATGATGCGAGCTCGAGGGGCGAGTTCCTGCAGCTTGGCGGCGATTTCGTAGATGCTCTCGACACGGTTGTGGACGAAGTATACTTGGCCTCTGCGCTCGAGTTCCTGTTCCAGTGCCGACTGAATTAGTTTCTCATCCCAGCTGGCTACTACTGTTTGGATGGCCATGCGGTCTTTGGGTGGGGTTTCGATCACGCTCCAGTCGCGCAGGCCTACGAGCGACATGTGCAGGGTGCGCGGGATCGGCGTGGCCGACATGGTAAGGACGTCTACTTGCTTCCGGATTTGCTTGAGGCGTTCTTTGTGGCGGACTCCGAAGCGCTGCTCTTCGTCTACGACCAACAGCCCGAGGTCGGCGAACTTCACGTCTTTCGAGAGCAGCCGATGAGTGCCAATCAAGATATCAACTTTGCCGGCTTCAACTTTCTGCAAAATTTCTTTCTGCTGCTTCGGGCTGCGGAAGCGGCTGATCATCTCGACCGTGACCGGGAAGGGAGCAAAGCGCTGTTTGAAGGTTTCGAAGTGCTGGAAGGCGAGCACAGTCGTGGGAGCTAGCACCGCAACTTGCTTGTTGTCGCTGATGGATTTGAAAGCGGCCCGCATGGCGATTTCCGTTTTGCCGTAACCCACGTCTCCGCAGAGCAGGCGATCCATGGGCCGCGGTGACTCCATGTCGCGTTTTACATCAGCGATGGCCTGGGCCTGATCTTCAGTCTCGCTATATTCGAAAGTGTCTTCGAATTCTTTCATCCATTCGTTGTCGGCGGAGAAGGCGTGTCCCTCAGCGGCGCTGCGCTCAGCGTAAAGCTTGAGGAGTTCGTCGGCCATGTCTTTCATGGCCTTTCGCACCCGGGCCTTGGTCTTGGCCCAGGCGGCGGTTCCGAGGTGACTGAGCGTGGGTTTGGCGCCTTCGGACGAGCGGTATTTCTGGACAAGGTCGAGGCGGGTCAGCGGAACGTAGAGCCGCGCGGCCTCGGCGTACTCGAGCAGCATGAACTCGGCGGGGCCATCGCCCTGGTTGATTTCTTTCAGGCCCTGGTACTGGCCGATTCCGTGCTCGACGTGGACCACGTAATCTCCGACCTGAAGATCGCGAAAGTCGGACAGGAAGGCGGAAACTTTGGATTTCTGTTTTTGAGGCCGGGCGGCGACGGCTTCCGATTCGTCGAACAAATCGCGGGAGCCGAAAATGGCGAGATTTGCGTCCGGCAGCAGAGTGCCGTCGGGGATGTAGGCCTTGACCAGGCTGGTGGCGAGCACATCGCCACTGAAATAGGCAGTCTCATCGGCGTAGCTTTCGCCTCCGCGAGTGCGGCTGCCCAGGCGGAAGGAGACGTTGTACTCGGTGAAGATGTCTGCCAATCGCTCGAGTTCGCCGGTGTTCGGGGCAGCGAACATGACTTGCTTGCCTTCCGCCGTGAGCTTTTTTACTTCTTCAAGCATCGCCGGAACCGAGCCATGGAAGCGCGGAGTGGGCTGGGAGAGAAAGCTGACGGGCGCCTCGGTTTCTGCGCCCCGCGTAATGCCGAGGTGCTCAACATCGGCTCC
>QIAS01000256.1:0-2354 GCA_003225615.1 Acidobacteriota bacterium
GACCTGCTCAGTGCGCTTAAAACCATCAAGCTAACGCGAGAGGACGAGAACCGAAGCCGCGCCAAGCCTTTCAGCGAAGCCGAATTGAAAAGGCTGTTGGGGCAGGTATCGCAGACGTTCGCCAACGATGCCGCCAAGGCAGCCAAGATGACGACGCTAATTCATTTTATGGTTGCGACCGGCGTCGCCATCCGCGATGCCGTTCAGCTTGAGCGCGTCAATATTCAAGACGGCTGGCTCAGAATCGAACGCCAAAAAACCCGCAAGCCGGTAAGGCAAAAACTTGATTCCGCTCTCCACAGTGAGCTATTGGCGGTTGCTAACAGCAATCCGAAGTATATCTTCTGGAACGGAACGGCCAAACCCACATCAGCAACTAGCCGGTGGCAAGCCGAGATGCGCACGCTAATGAAAGAGGCGGGATTGTGGATACCGGGCAACCTGTTTCATCGGTTCCGCGATACGGCGGCTGATTATTGGCTCGGCGAGGGTTGGACTCTTGACGACGTAGCCGAGGCCCTGGGTGACACGGTTGCCGTGGTTCAGAAGCACTATAAAGATTTGGCTTCCAAGCGCGTAGAAGCCCGGCTATCCAAGTTGCCCATTCGTTCCTGGAGCGCCAATGTCTGAACTGCTTACCGTTTCCGAAGCCGCGTTAGTGCTCAAGTGCTCGGAAGACGCCGTCGTGCGCCGCTTCGCCAAGCTGCCCGGTGTGATTGACCTGGGCCGTGCGGAGACTCGTACGCGTAGACGCTATCGCGTGCTGCGAATCCCCAAGGCGGTCTTGGAGAAATATCTGGCCACCAAGGCTGGGCATCCCGTACACGTCGAAGTGCCCGACCGGCCCGAACGGCGTCGCAAAAATGACGGCTGGGAGAACAAAGCGATTTTAAATCTGGCGAAAGCGGCTGTCCAAAACGATTGCCGGGACAAAAAAGTGTTCCGGCGCATTATGGACCGGGCGCGAGTGCTTACGTTAGTGCCCGAAAATCTATGGCCGGAAATTGATTGGCTTGAAGATGAATAGATTTAAAGTCCTGGCTCGATGGCTACCCAGTCTAGCAATGGCAAAGTGCTGGCTCGGGCCGGGAGGGTCAATGAGCCACGAGGAGAGTCATGCTGTTTAACATCAAAATAAATGACTCCAAGCTGCTCGCAGAAGTGCTCGCGGATTATCTGCACCTCGTAGGCAATGATGCTGACCGCAAAGAGCAAATCGAATATGCACAACGACTGAAGATTGAGGTCGAAACCAAACTTTCCGGGTTACCATCACAGCAGAAGTTCAGGAGATATCGATGACACTAGAGTGCCATTGCGGCGTCCCGATTTTATGGCTTAATAGCTAAAACCAAAGCAGCCCTGCACCACGTTCTAGCGTGATGCAGAGCCTGACCACAAATCGAAATGGAGGCTCGATTCATGGCTTCACCTAGTCTAGCAATATCACTTCCCTCAAATCCATCGGTTCCAAATCCAACCCTACCTACAACCCCAGAAAAACTTCGCAGGCTTTGTGTAGCTGCGGGTCTCGCGCTGTGGCTCGCTGAAATTTCCGTGCGACCGGATGACGCGGACATCGCGGCGAATATTTACGATAACGCCCAGAAGTCTGCACGCCGATGCGGGTATCGACTCGCACTGCGGGGCGACTCTGGGAATTGCTTTTTCGTTGCTGTCCGTGTAGAAGCCGAACCTGACTCTGAATTTCTGCGTCGGGTTCGGTAGCTTTTCTAATCCTCCCCCTCCCCCAACAAAAATTAGGAGAAATATGGTTTACATCATCATGTACAGCAGTCTCGCTCTGGGCTTTCTTCTTGAATGGCTAGGCTTTCCCAAAGTCGCACTTTGGCCCTTCGGTACGAGTTTGGTTTGACTATTTGAAATCGTTGTCACTGACGCGGTCGCAGCAGGTATCAAAAAGGCGAAGGAAGAGGCATGAAATTAGCTGTCGTGTTGCTGGTGCTCGCGTTCGCATTGAACCAGACCAAACGACCAGCGCGACCAGTCGCGGTTCGACCTCGAACTGTCCGCTCGATTCCACAGGAATACCTGTTGCACTCAGCGTTGAACCAACGCGAGTACGACCTGTGGATGCTACGAACCAGTCGAACATGCTCGTGGGGTCCACATGTCTGCCGAGCGTAGTAACTTCCAATGTACAATGTAAATTGTTAGTCTTTCAAAACCCCAAAACATCAGATTTAGCCGCGAATAACTTATAGACTATGCGAATTTTGCGTCAGGCGGGCTTCAGACGCACGTTCTCATAGCGGATGATACCTAGACCCATCCAAATCGACTGAGCGTAGGTGGCGTTCACCATTCCTGAATTGCACGGATGACAAAGTACG
>QIAS01000256.1:2370-3245 GCA_003225615.1 Acidobacteriota bacterium
ATTCAGCGGGACGAGAAGAAGAAGCTTACGCGAGTCACCACAGCCCGGCAGAAGACGGGAACGCACGTTTCGGTGCCTCTGGCGCCAGAAGTAGCGGGTGAGGTTCTGGCCGTCCTGAACGGCAATCAATACGTGTTCTGGTCGGGCAAGGGCTTGGAAACGTCGGCGGTCACAAACTGGCAGCACGATCTTCGAAGTCTCTTCCGCACCGCGTTCGGACGGGATACGACCTTCACTCCGCATTGCCTTCGCGATACAGCCGCAGTCAGTTGGTTGAGCGCTGGCGTCCCGCTTGAAGAAGTTTCCAAATTACTCGGTCATTCCAGTATTAAGACAACCGAAAAGTCCTATGCGCCTTGGGTTCTGGAACGCCAGGAGAAACTGGACTCGCTGGTGATCAAGACATGGGCAAAAGGAGCAGCCCAATGAGTGAGCTTTTAACCGTGCGCGATGTGGCGGCCGTTATGAAGTGCTCCGAAGATGCCGTAGTGCGTCGGTTTGCCAAGCTGCCCGGCGTCATCGATCTGGGACGGGCCGAAACTCGCAATAAGCGGCGCTACCGTGTACTGCGGATCCCGAAGACGGTTTTAGAGAAATACCTGAGCACGAGTTTCGTGATAAGAACATTAAAAGTCTTGCGCGCTAAACTCGAGGCGCCCGAGCGATTTTAAAGGAAAGCTCGATAGTTGCGGCAAAGATGAATGGTGATCCTGTTCAGTTCTGGGGAGCCGACTTCAGCTATGGGGTTGGAAACACGGTCAAGGAAGCAGAATCCAGACTCGTCCGCCACAAAGCGAGGCGCCAAGCCCAAGGTGGGCTACAACGTGGCGAGTTGGCAAGCATCCGCATCCAGCTTGCTGACCCATTACTTCGGT
>QIAS01000256.1:3286-3867 GCA_003225615.1 Acidobacteriota bacterium
TAAAAATGCACCTGCCCTCCTCTATCAATACCGGGCCAGTCGGGCCTCCCCAACCGCCAGAGCCGCCGTTCCCAACAACGACCGGCATAAATGCCTCTAGAGGATCAGTACTGCTCGTCGAAGACGACAAATCCCAGGTAAATTTCTTCAAAACGTTTTTGACTGATGGTGGGTACACAGTACGTACTGCTGCTAATACTGAGGAAGGACTCCGTCTGTACCGAGAGTGTGCGCCGTTCACTGTGGTGCCAATTGGCTATTGCGTACCCAAACGTGAGGGGCTGGGGTCGATTACCTTGCGCATCAGACCCATGGGGTCGAGCTTGCAACAACTATCCGCGAGGTGAATCGTTCACAGGGAATAATCATTTCAGCATTCGATTATGGGGACGCGAGAGACGTACCATTATCACCGGAATTGATGAACGTTCCTGTTCTGGTCGACGGCGGTTTTCAGCTACCAGGATTTTGGAGAAGCTTGAAGTCGAGCGATCACTTGAGGAATGGCTTTCAATAGTTGCAAACGCAGCGGCATAGTACTTCCTCAATGAGATCAATTTCGGGGCATCAGATATATGGGA
>QIAS01000256.1:3900-7547 GCA_003225615.1 Acidobacteriota bacterium
ATTCCCTCACTGTTACCTCGGCGGCGCCGAGTTGGGAATCTGCGCTGTTGTGGTGCCCTCCGGATAAACCAGGATCTCCACGCTGCCGCCGTCGGCGACCTTATCTGATTTTCCCAGGCCAATCGTCTTAATCCGGGTGTCTTCCAGCTTGAAGTTCTTGACTAGATAGTCACGGACCACCAGGGCACGCGCTTCGGTGAGCAGGCGGTCCTGCCGGGTGTCCCCCTTCATGTCGGTGTAGGCCGCGACGACCACTACACCGAATCGATTGTTTTGCAAAAAGTCTCCTGCGTCCTTCAGAGTCCTGTCATTCTTGAGCTTCGCGGTATCGGGTTTGTCGAAAATCTTCTTTGCTTCATAGTCGAACTTCTTCTCGGCCGGCTTCCCCGGCAATTGGGAGATCTCGTTTCTCTTCAGATCGGCTGCACTTTCGTACCCTCTTTCCTTGAAAAAGCCCCGCAGGAAAAAGTTGTGCTTGAGCGCCTCCATGTCTTCCTTGAATGCATTCGTGCCGGCGTTGACGTTCTGGTAAATCTTCTTGTCATTAATCAAAGCTCCGATGGATCCTTGACCTTGGTTGATTTTGGTTGTGATCGAATTGAGATTGCTGGCTGTCTGATTGACGTTGTCGATCGCTCCCTTGGTCGTATCGAGCACCTCACTCGTCTTGTTGAGAAGATCTGAAAGCTGCAGAGGAGGCTCTCCGCGAATTGTGTCGCCGTTCTTGACTTTGGGCGCCTGCTCCGACCCGAAAGAAATCTCAACAAATTTATCGCCCACCAGGCCCTCGGACCGGATGATAGCCACAGAGTCATTCTTGATCAAGCTACGAGTCCCATTTGCCAGTTCCATGACTACATGCACTTTATCGTTCGGTCGTACTGGCAATTGGATCTGCCTGACGGTTCCCTCATGGATGCCCCCGACTCGCACCTCCGCGCCGCCATTCAGACCCGCTACGTTCGGAAAGTCCGCACTTAGCCGGTAGGTCGAACTAAACAGAAAATGCTTTTCCCCAATCCAAAACACGCCTGCGGCAAATATCAGCAGCGCAACAACGATGAAAAATCCCAATCGAAAGGCTCTGGACATAGTTATCACCTGGAGCCATAGCTGAAGAACTGCTTCACAAACTCATCCTGGCTGCCTTGCAAATCATCAAAGGTTCCCTCGGCCGCGATGTTTCCTTCGTGAAGCAGAACCATACGGTCCGAATAAGCTTTGGCACCGTGGACGTCGTGGGTAACCACCACGGCGCTCATCTTCCGTTTGCGTTTCAAGTTAACGATCAGATCTCCAATTTCCGCGGCAGTGATCGGGTCAAGCCCCGCCGTAGGCTCATCAAACAGGATTATTTCGGGATCCAACGCTAACGCGCGGGCCAAGCCTACCCGCTTCTGCATGCCCCCTGAGATCTCAGACGGCATCTTTCCCAAATCCCGATCCATCCCAACATCAGCCAGAAGTTCATGCGCCCGATTGTTTCGTTCGGCTGAAGACATCTTGGTGTGTCGGGTCAATGGGAACGCCACGTTGTCCTCCACCGTCAACGAGTCGTACAAGGCTGCCTGCTGGAACAAGAAACCAACCCTCTTTCTGACCTCGTTCAGCTGATTCTCGTCGAGCTGCGTGATTTCTTTGTCGGCAATTTGGATTGAGCCCCCGTCCGGCGTCTGCAGTCCGATGATCAGCTTCAACAACACACTCTTTCCGCCTCCGCTCCGTCCTAGGACAGCCACGGTTTCGCCTCGCCTCACTTCGAGGCTGATGCCTTTCAGCACCTTCTGTTCACCGAATGCCTTTTGAAGGTCCATGATTCTTATCAGGAAATCACTTCCATTATCTCTCAATGGTCGCTACCCCCAGATCATCAGAATCAGTCGGACGAGTATGACGTCGGCCAGAATGACGAACAGCGACGACAGCACGACCGAGCTGGTTGCCGATCTTCCCACTCCTTCGGTACCTCCACTGGTGCGGATTCCCTGGAAGCAGGACACGATCCCAATCGTCAACCCGAATACTGCGGTCTTGAGAATGGGCGGAATGTAGTCGGTGAACTCCATGTTCTTGAAACCGTCTTCGAAAAACAGGCGCAGCGAGATTGGCTCGGAGAGCGTATTTGCCACCCATCCCATGAAGATACCGCAGAAATTAGAGGCCACCGTCAGAAGCGGAAGCATCAGAATGCAGGCCGCCACGCGGGTCGCAACCAGGAACTTGTAAGGATCGACTGCGGAAGCCTCCATGGCATCGATCTGCTCCGTTACTTTCATCGAACCCAGTTCGGCGCCGATGCCGGCACCGACGCGGCCACTCACAATCAGCCCGGTAATAATCGGGCCACTCTCTTTAATGATGGAAAACACAATGACTGCGGGAAGAAACGCCTTCGCGCCGAAACGAGTCAAGCTGTCGCGTGTCTGTAACGAAAGAACCACACCAGTTGCCGCTCCGGCGAGCGCCACTAACGGCAGCGACTTCGACCCGATTGCATCGCACTGGCGGAGCAGCTCCCCGAATTCATAAGGAGGGGTGAGAACTGCCCGAATCAGCCGGGCGCAGAACAGGCCCAGTTCTCCAAACCATTCAAAAACACTGAAAAGGAAATTTCTTGCGATTGGAACCTGATCCCTTAGACGCCCACCTGCCATGGCCCCGGAGACCCCTGCACCAAGTACGAATATGGGAAGGCGCATCATGTCGTCAGTGCTCCCCCGCATCACGTACCAATCCTACGATTGGATTCTGGTCACGCCTGAGCGGTTGTCTCCGATCTTCACGACAGATGTCGTCCCTGCATCACGGGCCAACTTGTTCCAACCGGCATTCACGAAGTCTCTGCACTCTTCACGCCAATTCTGCCGGTCAAGCAATCGACCGTTTTGCCCGGCGTCATGCACATCCCAACGGTATTGGCGTTCCTGGCCATCGCCGCCGAATTCTTTGGCGGCATGGGGCTCATCTTCGGATTCCTGACGCGGCTCGCGGCGTTCGGTATTTTTTCCAACATGATCGTGGCCGTCGCAATGGTCCATCACAACTTCGGCTTCTTTATGAACTGGACGGGAGCACAAAAGGATGAGGGCTACGAATATCACCTGCTCGTGCTTGCGGTCACGGCTTTCCTGATGATCCGGGGTGCCGGAGCAGCTTCGCTTGACCGGCTCTTGTCGTCCTCAGCTGGGCAAGAGATCAACGCCCAAGCCGCGTGATGGAAAGCTGCACGACAGGAAGTCGCCTTTTAGGGAGGTATCGTGAAAAGGAGTGATCGGGCTGGTAATGGCGAAAAGCTATCGCGTGCTGCGCCTCCGGGCCGAGGAGAGCATCGTGAGTGCGGGCTTATGCCTCACCGATTTCGCCGCGCTTGAAGCTCTGCTACACAAGGGACCGCTGACTATCACGGAGATCCAGCAGAAAGTATTGCTCGCCAGCGGCTCCATGACTGCCGCCATCGATCGCCTGGAGAAACTGGGCCTGGTCGCGCGCCTGCTGAGTACAGATGACCGACGCGCGCGTATTGTGGAGCTCACGGAAGAAGGCAAGCGAGTGGCCAAGTCATGCTTCGAAAAGCACGCCAAGGATCTCGAAGCTCTCGTGTCGCTGCTATCCGACAAGGAGAAGGAGCAACTCTACGCCTCCTTGAA